>JBCCAG010000068.1:0-10596 GCA_039814955.1 Cyanobacteria bacterium P01_A01_bin.135 | reverse complement strand
TCCGTCGCCAGTAGCGGCAAGAACCATCGAGAGCGCAGGGTTGTTTTTGAGGATGCCCTTAAACAGAGCCTCAACCTGGCTAGAGTCCGAGTTGAACAGCATGTGGTTTTGAGAATCTAACGTCCGGATGAAGTTAAAAAGGTTGAAACAATAGAGACGATAGATGCACAAAACCTAGAGCTAGCGTTGCTTTAAAGAATGGAATTTCCCTGTAGGAACTTGCTTACGCCACTGAGCAGGCTTATCTAGCAATAGAGCAAGTCTGTGACCCCACGCAATTGAAAACTGCCATGGGCGGGTAGATAATTGAAGACCCCTCAAAATACCTGCTGTAGCACTTAGCTTTAGACTGTAGTTTACGTCACAGGGCATCGGCATCCCAGGAGGAGAGAGATTCACAAAAGCTTAATATCTTTGACGAAGATACGAATCGCCTGCAAATACCCTGTTAAGGGGCGTATACATGGATAGCCACAATAAGCGAAAGGGGGAGCGCCCCCCGGACAGCTATGTTTACTGACGGCGTCTAGGTAATTCAGCTGCAGTGTCGTAGGGCAGATGGACGCTGCCGGGATCAGCTATTACCATAGTGCCCGATTTATTGATGTCCGGTTTATCGCTATTCGGTCTGTCATTGCCCAGTCCCCTCGTATCCGGTCCATCAGAGCTGGGTCCATCGTCCCCAGGCCGCTCACCTACAGAATTATCTGGCGTCGTTAGGCAAATGCGGAGTTGACCCGTCGAGGCTATTCCCGCAATGTAACCAAGCCACTGCCGCCCTTGGTGGCAAAAAGAGATAGCCTGGCCCCGATGGGTCATGACGGCCTCGTAATCTGCAGTAATAGACTCGATGGGCTGCGATCGCAGCCGGCTGCAGCCCACCGCAATACCGCTGAGGACGGCAGCGGTCAGGGTATCTAATGAGGCACTGAGCGGGGGGTAGACATTATTTAGGGCAGCAATGGCGATGCCGCTAGCGGGAGGGGCATTGCGCCAGTTAATGCCTATCCCTAGAATGGCCTGGTTTGTTTGGGTTCCTCTGATCCGAGTTTCCACCAGCATTCCCCCCAGCTTATGGGTGTCCACCACCAGGTCGTTGGGCCACTTGATGCGCACGGGAACGTTAAACTGCCGCAGTGCCGCACAAATGCCCCAGGCACAGCCCACCATCAGAGCCCCTGCGGGCACCGCCAGGGCCGGTAAACAGCTGGAGAGATAGAGGCCTCCGGGAGACGAGTGCCACTGGCGACCCCACTGCCCGCGCCCGCAGGACTGAGACCCGGCAATGATAACCGGCATTGGCGCGTCCTGCCGGGTCGCCGCTAGGGCTAATCGCTGCCACAGCAGGCTATTAGTGGAAGAGACTTGCTCTACTCGGTGTAGGGCAAAGACGCTGGGGTAGGGATTGACCCCTTGCTGCCGCCAGCGCTCAATCCAGGGTACTAGGGGTGAGGAGGAGTCCATGGAAGCGGGGCGTAATATCTCAAGCCGTGGCCACCGCCTACAATACAACGTAAGGGCATGGGAAAACGCGCTTTTCAGCCATGCCGTCAGCCCCCAGCCTATGGAGCACCATTTCCAGCATGAGCGATTGGCACTGGCAAGACCGGCAGGGACGCCCCTACTTAACCTGCGACCTCCTCTCTCCCTGGCCCCATGGCTTTTTTACCCGCCACTGGAGCCCGGCAACCCCCGAAGAAATCAACCAAGCCTTAGCCCCCCAAGCTCCGGTATATCGGCTCAAGCAGGTGCACGGCGATCGCATTGTGATGACCCCACCCCTTTCCTCGCCCTCCGGCACCTTGGTCCCAGAGACTGAGCCCGAATTTCCAGCCGCCGATGGATTGGTGGCCCGCCGGCCCCAACAATCGATCTGGGTGGCGGCGGCGGACTGTGTTCCAGCCCTGATTGGCGATCGCCGGTTGGGCACTACCGCCGCAGTGCACGCCGGCTGGCGGGGGACCGCCCAGCGCATTCTCCCCCTGGCGGTATCCAAGCTGCTGCAGGCCGGGAGCCAGCTTGCTGACCTCCGGGTAGCCCTAGGGCCCGCCATTGCCGGGGAGGTTTACCAGGTGTCGACGGCGGTCGCCGCGCGGGTGGGGGCGACGGTAGTGACAGCGCCAGCGGCGGCGCTGGACAGCGTCAAGGTAGTTTCGGTCGCGCCACCCGGCAGTGCTTCTAGCCCAGACGCAGGCGACTCAGACGAAGGCAACCCACAGAAAGGGAGCCCAGAGGCGGCAATTCAGGCCGTGCTCCACCAGCTCACAGACCTACCGCGATCGCCCCTCCTCACGGATCCTGCGCCAGATCGGGTGCGGCTCGATGTCCGCCGCGTCAACCAACTGCAGCTTGAGCAGCTAGGGCTCTCCCCCCAGCAGATTACCGTGGCCCCACACTGCACCTTCGCCGATCAGGCGCAGTTCTTCTCCTACCGGCGCGAGGCTCTTAAAAAGGTGCAGTGGTCAGGTATCGTCAGCCTCTAGCGGGGCAGTGACCGGTTAGCCGGGGATCGAATAAGCTAGTTTATACAGCAATCCTACAAGCACTAGTTCTACAAAGGCTGGGCGGACTGCGACCGCCGCAACCCACACAGGGTTGCTGCATAACCTGAAGTCAATATTTTTATTGTTAGTTCACGATGACCGATCCCATAGACTCACCGCAGCTCGACACGACCCCAGACGACGCCTCCCCAGTGGAAGACCCGCAGGTCGAAGCGCCGCCTGCAGGCGGTGAGCCAGCGCCAGTGGAGGAAGCGGGGCAGCGCGAAGCTCGTCCCTGGGGCTCATTTACAGTGCTAGAGACCGGTCCTGGTTACAAAATCAAGCGGGTTGAGGTGAACCCCGGCGAGCGTCTCAGCATCCAGATGCACTACCACCGGAGCGAGCATTGGATTGTGGTCTCTGGTACGGCGCGGGTGATGTGCGGCGAGAGCTCGACCCTGGTGCATGCTAACCAGTCTACCTATGTGCCTCCCTGCACGCGCCACCGGCTAGAGAATCCTGGGGTGATTCCCCTAGTGCTAATTGAGGTACAGAATGGGGAGTACCTGAATGAGGCAGATGTGAAGCGCTTTGACAGTATGGACGAGGAGTAATCCCTCAGCACCGCGCTGGGGCACTTCGCAGCCTCCCTACGGCCTTGAATCGGGACACCGATCCAAGAGAGTGCCGCTGGCCAACCGATGGTGCGACGCCCTCTGAAGGCCCGTGCAGAACAGCTCCTGATGGACAGCGCTGATGTATAGGGCGCGGCGGATGTGGGAGAGCCGGCGCGGTTCAGGAGAGGCAAAGGCGGCGATCGCAAAAGCGGCGATCGCGGCAGTTAGCAATCGAGTCATAGCGGCAGCTCCAAACTATTGCGTGGGTTCAGTTGCTCAAGGCATCAGAAATAGGCCAGCAACTTAACGCTGCATTGGCAACTGAACGGACAAATGCCCCTGGCGTCAGGACATCTGCCATATCGCTGAAGTCAGACAGGCAGTGCTGTTTCCGCTAGATTAGCCGACAGGCCTGGCGACAATATTGCCCATGTGTCGCTTTTACCGCTGTCCACAGTCTGATATAGGTTAGAGGCAGAGCTACAGCGAATCGAGGCTGGCGGCTATACTAGGGGCCACAGCCTATTGCCGTTAGCTACCAGGGTACTTGCGGCGGGGCGTCCTCCCCCTTAAGTCCTGCCAGCTTCTGCCAGCCATGGTCTCTATCGCACGCAAAAATTTATTTGAGGATATCCCTCGATTTTTGGTGGCCCAGGCCGGCATCATGTTTGCCGTCAGTCTGGTGACCATTCAAATTGGGATCCTCAAGGGGTTTACCCGCTCGACCACGCGAATCATCGAAAGCTCCAGCGCCGACGTTTGGCTGACGGGGGACGAGATGGTTCACTTTGAGCTCACCCAAAGCATTCCCCTGGAAACCCAGGTGGAAGCGGAAAACGTTTCAGGCGTGGCGCGGGCAGAGGCAATGGTGCTGGCTAGTGGCCGCTGGCGGGCTCCAGAGGGCAAGATCAGTACCGTGAGGATTGTGGGCTTCTCCCCGACGGGACAGCTGTTTCGCCCTAGCCAAATTATGCCGGGAGATTTGGCCAAGGTGGAGGAGCCATTTCAAATCATGACCGACCGCACCAACCTCGACTCCCTGAGGCTCTCAGAGGTTGGGGAAGCAGGGGAAATTAATTCTGCGCCGGCAACGCTAGTGGGTCTCACCCGCGATACCCAGTCCATCGCCTCTAGCTCCATGGTATTTACCTCTTTGGAGAATGCTAAAGCTTACGCAACGGCGGGCCTCACCTCCAGCGTCTCTTGCGACGTGCAGGCGGGGGATGGAGGCCTGAGGTGCACGACCACCTACACCCGTGACGAGGAGGAAGTGCTGCCGGAGATCCAGCCTCTGGCGATTTCTGACCCGGTGTCTTACGTATTGATTGCTGCTGAGCCGGGGGAGGATGTGGAGCAACTGAAGCAGCGGCTTGAGGAGGCATTTCCCGACGTCCAGGCGCTGACCCAGGCAGAGATTCTAGAGCGAACCCGCCAGTATTGGCAATTGCGCACCGGCATTGGCTTCATCCTAGGGTTAGGGGCGGCGGTGGGCATGATTGTGGGCATCGTGATTGTGGGCCAAATCCTCTACTCCTCCGTGTCAGACCACATTCGTGAGTATGGCACCTTGAAGGCCATGGGGGCCTCGGATCGGATGATCTACGGCGTGATTGTTGAGCAGGCCCTGTGGATGGCGGTGTTGGGTTACATTCCCAGCATCTTACTCTGTCTGGGTTTGGGAGCTTGGACTTTTTCTACCCAGGGAATTATGATCTTGATTACCCCAGCGGTATCGGCAGGGATCTTTGGCATTACGGTGATTATGTGCGTCGGCTCAGCGCTATTCGCCATTCAGAAGGTCACCCACGTCGATCCGGCGATTGTGTTCAAGGCTTAGCGCCAGCCGTGCTTAAGGTTCCCAGCAGCAAAGACTCCGGTAGCAAAGACTACAGCTTTCCCCTAGTCTGACTCGATAGCTTTGATTAAAGAGTCTGTAGAACTATATCTTTGTTTCAGCGTGATTGTTACAATAAGCAATAATACAGCTCCCCGATCAGCCCCGTCCTCCCCACACGCCTGAACTTGATACACCTAAAGGTTTAAATGACGGCTCAATTGCGCGACAATCCAACGCAAGCTCAGCAAGAGGACTTCACAGCGTCTCCCGACTCCAAAATAGCGATCGCCGCCGCCAACGTTTCGATGAGCTACATGGTGGGCGACCAGCGGCGAACCGTCCTTGACGATGTGTCGCTGTCAGTAGCCGCTGGCGACATTCAGCTGTTGATGGGGCCGTCGGGCTCTGGTAAGACAACGCTTCTGTCTGTCCTGGGGGGAATCTTGACCCCCACAGCGGGCAGGGTCAAAATCCTTGGTGAAGAGATTACTCAAATGCCCCGCAGCCAGCTATCTAGCTTTCGGCTGCAGAACATCGGCTTTGTGTTTCAGGGCTTCAACCTGTTCCCGGCTCTAACCGCCGCCGAGAACGTAGAGGTGGTGCTGAAGATGCAGGGGGACAGCAGTCACCCCCGGCGCACGGCCCGGGAGCTGCTGGAGCAGGTAGAGCTGCTGCATCGGGCAGACGCCTACCCCCGTAATCTATCCGGCGGGCAAAAGCAGCGGGTGGCGATCGCTCGGGCCTTAGCCGGGCATCCTCCGGTAATCATGGCGGATGAGCCCACGGCCTCCTTAGACTCCAAGAGCGGCTATGCAGTCATCTCACTGCTCAGGCGTCTGGCCAAGGAGGAGGGCACCACCGTGCTGATCGTCACCCACGACCCGCGGATTCAGGACGTGGCCGACAGCATCGCTTACCTGGAAGATGGCAGGCTACAGGGCGCATTGCTGGCCGGCTAGGGGCCTACCCTACCGCGATTCTTTTGAGTCTGGATCGAGCTCCCAGCGGTTTTCGTCCCGCTCCTCCATAATCTCTGCCCCCGCGACGGGCTGACGCTCCGGATAGGTGATGCCAACCGATTCCCCTAAATTCCCCACCACGTTTTGGCCAGGGGTAGGGGTGGTGCCGCCCACCGCCTCTTCACCGGCAACTTTGGCTTGCCCTTGGTTGGCGAAGGTATCGCCCCCCGTGGTTGGCTTACCCGCAGCAATCTGGCCGGCTTGACCGCTGTTGGGGGTCACGTCAGATAGGGGAGTCTGGTCAGCGCTAATGCCCTGGGGGTCAGCGCCGGCGGTGTTTTCGCCAACGCCAATATTAGTTTGGGATTGGGTTTGATCCGTTGACCTTGAATCGGAAGAATTTGTGGGGGTTGAATCGGTGGGCTGATTGTTCATGCGTTGCTCACGTTGGTCTAGCGACACTCTGCTATGGCAGCAGAGCGTCTGCAATATAACAAATTGCGCCTTGCCCCTTCGCCTCCATCAAGATAGACCCTAGCGCCCCGCCGACTGTCTCGCCGCTCTCCTCGGCGCAGCAGCCGAGCAGTACCCTTGCCGTCCCTTGTTACACTGGAGCATGAGCCCTACGACAAGGCACTTTACGCCCCGTTCCCTATGCAGCCAACCGATCCGAGCAAGTTCACAGACAGCGCCTGGGATGCCATTGTCAATTCACAGGACGTTGTGCGGCGCTTTCGGCAGCAGCAGCTGGAGGTGGAGCATTTAGCGATCGCCTTATTGGAGCTCCCAGATAGCTTTGCGGCTCAGGCACTGTCGATGTCGGGGGTGAGTGCTGAGCGCTTGGAGCAGCAGCTGGCGGCCTATGCCCAGCGCCAGTCTAAGGCCATGGACGGCGACCAGCTTTACCTGGGCCGCTCCCTAGACCAGCTTTTAGACCGCGCCGACAACATCCGCCACAACCTGAACGCCGAGACCATCGACGAAGATCATTTAGTGCTGGCCCTGGCCCGCGATGAGCGGATTGGGCGGCGACTGCTCCGCAACGCGGGCATTGACCTAGCGCGACTAGACGAAGCGGCAGCCGAGCTGCGCCGTCAGCGGCAGGCCGCAGCGGCAGCGGCAGCAGCAACCGAGGAGAAAGCCTCGGCTAAGTCTAGCAGCAGCAAAGAAGTAGAGAACCCGCTAGAGAAATACGGGCGGGACCTGACGGAGCAGGCCACCGCCAGCAAGCTAGACCCGGTGATTGGCCGCGACGAGGAGATTCGCCGGGTGATTCAGGTGCTCTCCCGCCGTACCAAGAACAACCCGGTGCTAATTGGCGAACCCGGCGTGGGCAAAACGGCGATCGCCGAGGGATTGGCCCAGCGAATTGTGAATGGGGATGTCCCAGAATCTTTGAAGAACCGGCAGCTCATTTCCCTAGACATGGGCTCTCTAGTGGCCGGGGCCAAGTATCGCGGCGACTTTGAGGACCGGCTGCGCTCGGTGCTCAAGGCGGTTACCGAGTCAGACGGCCAAATTGTGCTGTTCATCGACGAGCTGCATACCGTCGTCGGGGCCGGGGCGGGGCAAACCAACGTCGATGCCGGTAACCTGCTCAAGCCCATGCTGGCCCGGGGAGAGCTGCGCTGCATCGGGGCCACCACGCTGGACGAATACCGCAAACACATTGAAAAGGACGCGGCCCTAGAGCGACGCTTTCAGCAGGTGTACATCGACCAGCCCAGCGTCGAAGACACCATTTCCATCTTGCGGGGGCTGAAGGACCGCTACCAAACCCACCACAACGTCACCATCTCCGATGCGGCCCTGGTGGCCTCGGCCAAGCTCTCGGACCGCTACATCACCGACCGGTTTTTGCCCGACAAGGCTATTGATCTGGTGGACGAGGCGGCGGCGAAGCTGAAAATGGAGAATACCTCCAAACCGGAGGAGCTGGAAACCGTGGAGCGGCGGCTGATGCAGCTCGAAATGGAAAAGCGCTCCCTGGAAGGGGAAGACAGCAGCGGTGGCAGCGGCTACCGGCGGGTGGCGCGGCAGCTGGAGCAGATTACCCAGGAGATTGGAGAGCTCGGACAAGAGCGCGATCGCCTAGCCACCCAGTGGGACTCCGAGAAGCAGACCCGCGATACCATTAAGGACCTGCGGGAAGAAGAAGAGCAGCTCCAGCATCAGATTGAGAAAGCAGAGCGTGACTATGACCTAAACACGGCGGCGCAGCTCAAGTACGGGCGCTTGGAAGCCGTGCACCAAGAGCTGGAGGATATGGAAGCCGCCCTGATTGGCATTCAGTCTAGCGGGGCCTCCCTGCTGCGTCAGCAGGTCACCGAGGCGGACATTGCCGAGATCGTGGCCAAGTGGACGGGCATTCCCGTGAACCGACTGCTGGAGTCGGAGCGCCAGAAGCTGCTGCAGTTGGAGTCTCACCTGCACGAGCGGGTGATTGGGCAGGACGAAGCGGTGGCCGCCGTGTCTGCCGCCATTCGCCGGGCCCGGGCTGGGATGAAGGACCCCAGCCGCCCTATTGGCTCGTTTCTATTCATGGGGCCAACAGGTGTGGGTAAAACCGAGCTGGCCCGCACCCTGGCGGAGTTCCTGTTTGACTCCAGCGACGCCCTGGTGCGCATCGACATGTCGGAGTATATGGAGAAGCATGCGGTGTCGCGGCTGGTGGGGGCACCCCCCGGCTACGTGGGCTTCGAGGAGGGGGGGCAGCTTTCAGAGGCCATTCGCCGCCGCCCCTACTCGGTACTGCTGCTGGATGAGGTGGAGAAAGCCCATCCGGACGTGTTCAATATTCTGCTGCAAATTCTGGATGACGGTCAGGTGACCGACTCCCAGGGCCGGCAGGTGAATTTCCGCAACACCGTGATTGTGATGACCAGCAATATTGGCGGTGACCATATTTTGGATATCTCCGGCGATGACTCCCAGTATGAGGAGATGCGATCGCGGGTGCTGATGGCCCTGCGCAAGCACTTCCGCCCCGAGTTCCTCAACCGCATCGACGACCTGATTCTCTTCCATCCGCTGCGCATGCATGAGCTGCGGCAGATCGTCACCATTCAGCTCAAGCGGCTGCACAAGCTGCTGGCGGAGCAAAAGCTGGGCCTGGAGGTAACGCCCACGGCCCAAGACTACATAGCGGAGGCGGGCTACGACCCGGCCTATGGCGCTAGACCCTTAAAGCGGGCTATCCAGAGAGAGATGGAGAACCTACTGGCCACCAAAATCCTAGAGAACGCCTTTGAGGAAGGGGATGTGATTTTGGTAGAGCGGGCCGAGAAGGGGCTGACGTTTAGTCAAAAGCCAAAGCCCAGCAGCCCTGAACCCGTACCACCGGAGCCAGCGCCCTCTAAACCTATAGCTGACCCCCCATCATTTGAGCCAATGGCGAATGTTCAAAATCCATTCACGCCTGACGGCGTCGATCAGGAAAGCGGCGAACCAGAAGACCGCGACGGGGGGGATATTGCCGCTGCGGTGGAGAGCCTCTAGGCCCGCTCGCCTTTAGCTTTGGTCACTTTGCTGAGGACAAACTTGGTGATGAACTGTAGCGTTACGGAGCCAAGTAACGCGTCACCATGCACAAACCATTGTGATGGTGGCTATATAAAATGCAGCAAAAAGCCCCCCGCCAAATCAGCGGAGGGCTTTTTAATCAGGTCTAACTGAGCTGCGATCGCTAAGGGTGGAACAGCAGGTCAGGGAAGAACCGGTTGAACTCAATCAGGACGCCTGCGGCGATAAAGGTTGCCAAGGTGGCTAAAACAGGTGCTGTAGATAGATAGGTTAAAAAGTTCTTGCTCATAGTCGTAGGGGTCTCCTAACGCGGTGTGAATAGGGAATAGACTGGTGGAACTAGCGCGGCGAGACGGGGATGTTCTCTTCAGCCTCGATGAGCTCTCCGCTGAGGAACTCTTTGACAGCCGTCAGGGGCCATGCCAGCGCTGAGACGATGATGCCCATGGCTAGAGGGACATCGATAATGATTTCCTTCTCTTCCGGCTTCTTCTCGTCACGTACCTTAATTAGGTAAGCCCGTCCGGCCCAGCCAATCCAGCCCGCAATATAGAGGAACAAAATACTCGGAATCAAAAATTCGCCCGCATGGCTGAGACGACCGTCGACCACTAGGTGGGGTAGGCCTTCGGGACCACAGAGGACATTAGAGCTTCCATATAGCTCGAAGCGCCGCTGTGCCTGGGGCGTACTCGCGGCTGCCGCCCGCGCCTGGAACGCCGACGATTCACCACAGGGAGTTAGGCCAGCAACATCGGCAGATGCCGGAGCTGCAACACCTAACCAAAGGCAAAGCGCTAGTATGACAGCAAAACACTTACGCATAGATTTATTTTCCTTGCAATAACGTATGCAATACGTACTTGGGTAAGAACCTAGGGAGATCAACCTAAGCCCGCGCAGTGCCCTTCATGTCAGCAGCCACCCATTTAATTCCACGCGTTCAAACCGTGATTTAATGGATGGTTACTTTGGCCTATAATCCAGTGTTGAAAAGCATCCTGCTGGTTTCCTACCCTACATGATGCCGGGGGTTAAATGACAAAAGTTTTAGCAATCGAAACAAGTTGTGATGAAACAGCCGTTGCAATTGTTGAGAATCGTAACATTCACGCCAGCATAGTTTCTAGCCAGGTTGAAACCCACGCCCGCTATGGGGGTGTGGTGCCGGAAGTGGC
>JBCCAG010000929.1:0-1631 GCA_039814955.1 Cyanobacteria bacterium P01_A01_bin.135 | reverse complement strand
CTAGAAGGGGAGGTGCCCGAGCGAGTCAGCCCGGATATGGTAAGCGGCCACCTGCAGCGGATTCATGCGACCCAGTCTCTGTGGCTGCTGCGCCGCCATGCCATTCGCTTTGACCCCGCTACGGACCTAGCGCTGCACTGGACGCCCCTGCCAGCTCACCCCAACGGGATGACCTTCACTGCGTTTACCGCTGCCGGAGAGGTTCTCAAAGCCCAAAACTACTACTCCATCGGCGGCGGCTTCGTTGTGGATGATATGGCCAATAGCCTTGATCAAGTTCTAAGCCACACCCCGGTTCCCTATCCCTATCGCAGCGGTGCTGAACTGCTCGCCCGCTGCCAACAGAATGGCCTCTCCATTAGCCAGGTGATGCTAGAAAACGAGAAAGCCTGGCGCTCTGAAACTGAAATCCGCGCCGGACTGCTGCAGCTGTGGGCGGTAATGCAAGCCTGCGTGAAGCGGGGCTGCCATACGGATGGGGTGCTGCCCGGCGGTCTGCGGGTAAAGCGGCGGGCGGCGGCCCTCTATCACGGCCTCAATCGCCGCGCAGACTTCCCACCTGATCCCGCAGATTGCCTGGCTACCATGGACTGGGTCAACCTCTATGCGCTGGCAGTGAATGAGGAGAACGCCGCCGGAGGCCGCATGGTCACCGCCCCCACTAACGGCGCTGCCGGCATTATTCCTGCGGTGCTGCACTACTATCGCCGCTTTTGTTCCGGAGCCAGCGATGACGGTGTGGTTCGCTTTTTGCTGGTGGCTGGGGCGATCGCCATGCTCTACAAAGAAAACGCGTCGATTTCTGGGGCGGATGTGGGCTGCCAGGGGGAGGTGGGGGTGGCCTGCTCAATGGCGGCAGGGGCGCTGACGGAAGTGCTGGGAGGCAGCCCTGAGCAGGTAGAAAATGCGGCTGAAATTGCGATGGAGCACAACTTGGGGCTGACCTGCGACCCAATTAGTGGTCTGGTGCAAATTCCCTGCATTGAGCGGAATGCGATGGGGGCAGTGAAGGCGATCAACGCGGCGCGGATGGCGCTCAATGGGGATGGGCAGCACCATGTTTCACTGGATTGCGTTATTCGGGCGATGCGCGATACCGGTGCCGATATGCATGAGAACTACAAGGAGACAGCTCGGGGCGGCCTGGCCGTTAACGTTGTTGAGTGCTGAATTAGCGGCTCTGGGTCCATTGGCTTGACCTATCGTGGCGGGCCTCGTAAGCGTAATCTCTGGAGAGCACTGTGCTCCGGCAGCGTTCTCTTAGGAGCAAGTATCCCATAACAAGTCAAAGGGACATCGGCGTTGCCGATGTCCCTTTGAGGCCTTACAAACGTCAGGCAAGACATGGCAGTGCCATGTCCCTACCGTGGGTTAACCCGAATCTATGCGGTAACCGCAGTCTTGGTCTTCGCGTCCAGCTTGCCGCTGGTGTACATATCCGCGAAGGTGTTCAGGTCGATCTGCTTGATCTTGTCCGCATTGCCCGCCGTACCGAAAGCGGTGTAGCGGTCAGAGCACACCTGCTTCATGTACTTGATGGAAGGCTTCAGGAAGTGGCGGGGGTCGAAGTTAGAGGGGTCCTTCATCGCCGCTTCGCGGATGGCTGCGGTGATGGCCAGGCGGTTGTCGGT
>JBCCAG010000156.1:0-6982 GCA_039814955.1 Cyanobacteria bacterium P01_A01_bin.135 | reverse complement strand
GCCGTTCTGCTCAGGCTTGGTCAAGCTATTGTTCCCCAAACCGTGGGCCGTCAGATCGGCGTAGTGAAACTTCGGTCGGCGCAGCAATTCGGCTAGGGTGGCTGAGCCTTTGATCTTCTGGCCCGTCTGCGCGGCGATCGCCTCTCCGGCTGGGTCGTGCCCCTTCACCCGCGTCCCTTCTAGCCGCGCCTTTTCAGCAGCGATGTTGGCTTGCTTACGCTCAAATAGCGCCCAGCGGCGATCGTCAATTAGACCTAGCTCGCGGCCCAACGGCGTCAGCCGCTGGTCAGCGTTGTCCGACCGCAGAATCAGCCGGTACTCGGAGCGAGAGGTGAGCATCCGGTAGGGCTCCCGTAGGTCCTTGGTGCACAGGTCGTCGATTAGGGTGCCCAGGTAGCTCTGCTCCCGAGGGAAGGTCTGCATGGCTTGGCCGCGCACAAAGCGGGCAGCGTTGATGCCCGCCACAATCCCCTGGGCCGCCGCTTCCTCGTATCCCGTGGTGCCATTTACCTGCCCAGCGGCAAACAGCCCCTCCACTCGCTTGGTCATTAGGGTGGGGTAGCACTGAGTAGCCGGCAGGTAGTCGTACTCCACCGCGTAGGCGGGGCGCATCATCCGGCATTGCTCCAGCCCCGGCAGCGATTGCAGCATGGCCAGCTGCAGGGATTCGGGCAATCCAGTGGAAAAGCCCTGGATATATAGCTCGGGGATGTCCCGCCCTTCCGGCTCAATGAACAGCTGGTGGGATTCTTTATCGGCAAAGCGGACGATTTTGTCCTCGATACTGGGGCAGTAGCGCGGCCCTTTAGAGTCCACCCAGCCGCCGTAGATGGGGGACAGGTGGAGGTTCTCGCGAATCAGCCGGTGGGTTTCCGGTGTGGTGCGGGTGAGGTAGCAGTTCATCTGCTCCTGCTCTACCCAGGCCTCAGGGTCAAAGCTGAACCAGCGCACCTCCTCGTCGGGGGGCTGGGGCTCTAGGCGCGAGTAGTCCACCGTGCGCCGATCCACTCGGGCTGGGGTGCCGGTCTTCAGCCGCCCGGTCTCAAAGCCTAGGCGGTTCAGGGTATCGGTGAGCCCCACCGCCGCAAACTCCCCAGCCCGGCCAGCGGGCATGGACTTGCGGCCCACCCAAATGGTGCCCCCCATGAAGGTGCCGGTGGTGAGGATGACGCTGCGGCAGCGGAACGCCGCCCCAAAGTAGGTCTCCACCCCCACAACTTCGTCGTTGGCCCCCAGTACCAGGTCCGTGACCATGCCCTCGCGCACCACCAGATTCTCCTGGTTCTCGACAATCTCCCGCATCACCCGCGAGTATTGACGCTTGTCGGTCTGGGCCCGCAGCGCCCACACCGCTGGACCCCGGGAGGAGTTGAGCACCCGCTTTTGCAGGTAGGTGCGATCGGCCATCTTGCCGATTTCCCCCCCTAGGGCGTCCACTTCATGGGTGAGTTGGGATTTGGCGGGGCCGCCCACCGCCGGGTTACAGGGCTGCCAAGCAATGCGATCGAGGTTGAGGGTGAGCATCAGGGTACGGCAGCCCAACCGGGCCGAAGCCAAGGCCGCTTCGCAGCCGGAGTGGCCAGCGCCAATCACCACTACGTCAAATTCGTCTTGATACTCGAATTCCGTCATGCTTTGAACCTGCCAGATAGCGCTCTGCAGCGCGACCCCGCGCTGCAGCATCCCTCTATCCTAGATCAAACGGCCCGAAAGGCTGGACCGTTCGCTAAGACTCCTGGGTCCCCAGAATCCCCTGCAGCAAAGACAGCCCCTTTTTAAGGCGGCGTGACACCGTGACCACGCTCACCCCCAGACGCTCAGCCGTCTCTCGCTGGGTAAGATCATGTAGAAACACAAACTCTAGAATCTGGCGGGTGCGGTTCTCAAGCTGCACTAGCCCCTGCTGCAGGCGAATCCGGTCCTCTTGGGCGAGCTGAAAGCTCCGGTAGCGGGGGTCTGGGATTAGGTCTCCTAGGGAGGCGGTGCCGTCGGTGTCGTCGTAGGCGGGGGCATCGAGGCTCAGCGGCGAGCGGTTGCGGTAGGAGAGCTTGACGTCCTGCCACTCCTCTAGGGTCACCTCTAGGGCCTGGGCCAGCTCCTGGTCCGTGGGCTGGCGATTCAGCGCTACCCGCAGCTCCCGGGCTTTGACGGTAGCCTTGCGCTGCAGCGCCTGCCAGCGCCGGGGAATGCGGACGGTGTGGCCCTTATCCCGCAGGTGGTGCTGAATCTCGCCGCGGATGTAGGGAAGCGCAAAGGAGCTGAAGGCATTGCCCTTAGCAATGTCAAATCGCTCGATGGCGTTGATCAGGCCCAAGCTCCCCACCTGCAGCAGGTCGTCGTAGGATTCGCCGCACTGGTTGACCCAGTGGTGTGCCTCGCGGCGCACCAGCCCGTAGTTGAGCTGAACAAGCCGATTGCGCAACTCTAGCGAGGGCGATCGCCGATATTCGGAGAGCAGCGCGATGCTGCGGCTGCGGACGGTTTGCTGGTCGGTTACTGTCATGGAAGGCAACGGTAGCTGCACGGAATGGCTATACAGAGTGGCTATGGGTATGGCGCTAAATTAAACGACGTGAACACCTGACGCACGGGTAGAGAGAACGAGACTTTTAGAGTGGGCGGCCTAGAAGAGCGAGCCGGTTCAGTAGAAATACTGGCGCCCTGCCCACGATTCTAATGTAAGAGAAGCATTCTCACCATTAAACAACAGGACCAAACTAACACGTCTAAAAATTAGAAAGGTTTACGTGAGGTTCACAAATTCTGTCCGGTAGAGGTGCTGGCCTAAAGACGCTAGGCGGCGTATATTGTTCCCGCCACTAAGTTATTCCCGTCACTAAGCGTTCGCTATCAATGGACATGTCGCACCCATCCCCGTCAGTCTGGCAACAAGAGCTTCAAGATATCCTCCGAGGCGCTGCTGGGGGTTTTTTGTTCGGCATCCCGTTGCTATATACCGTGGAAGTATGGTCCATCGGCTCCGCCGCCGCCGCTCCGCAACTGCTATCAGTGTTGGGCGCGACCTTTATGGTGGTCCTACTGCTCACCCAAGCCGTGGGATTTCGGCGCACCCTGAGGTTAAACCCACTGGATGCGGTACTGGAGAGCATCGAAGCCATAGGAATTGGCGTCGTCTGTGCGGCGATCGCCCTGATTCTGCTGCGCCGCATCACCCTGGGGACGCCGTTGACCGAAACCCTGGGCAAGCTGGTGTTTGAGGGGATTCCCTTTTCGTTGGGGGTGGCCCTAGCCCGCTCGACCCTGACTCAGCAGGGCGATCGCCGCTCCGAGAGCAGCACTGCACCGCCCGCACCGCCCACCCAGCTCACCTCCATCAGCGAAACCCTCATCGACCTAGACGCCACCCTGTTAGGGGCGATTTTAATTGCCTTCAGCATTGCCCCCACCGAAGAAATTCCCATCTTGGCTGCGGCCATTCCACCCCTATGGCTGCTGCTGATTATGGGGGCGTCCCTGCTGCTCTCGTACATCATTGTGTTTGCCTCGGGCTTTGCCGACCGGCAGACGCGGCGGCAGCGGGGGCTGCTGCTGGGCCCCACCACCGAAACCCTCACAGCATACCTGGTGTCGCTGGTGGCCTCTGTGGTCATGCTAATTTTCTTTCAGCAGCTTAACTTTCAAGATCCTTGGCAGGAGTGGCTGAGCAACACCTTAGTGCTGGGGCTACCGGCGTCGGTGGGGGGAGCCGCTGGGCGGATCCTGCGGTGAGGGAAGTAACCAAGGCCCCTGCGCTAGCCCAATCCCTTAAAATTTGTAAAAGCCCGTGACGTCACTAGGTCAGCTTCGCCTCAGCATGAATCAACCGGCTCCGCACAACTCCACCGACAGACCGATATCCAAGCCGCAGCGGCTGATGCCTCTGGAGCGCACCTCGCGGACGGTGGCAGAGTGGGTTACTCTCAGCGTAGCGATCGCCGTCCTAGCAGGGCTGATGGGTCTAATCCTCTACGATTGGCAGGTGAACCAGAACCGCCCCCCCGCCTTTCGGGTGGAGGTGACAGAGCCAGCTCGCGTTGCCGATGGGCGTTACTACGTTCCCTTTTCGATTATCAACACGGGCGGGCGGATTGCCCGCCTGGTGCAGGTATCCGCTGAGCTGCAAACCGATGCCGGCACAGAAACGGGGGAGCAGCAGGTGGATTTTTTGTCAGGCAATGAGCGTAAGCGCGGCAGCTTCGTCTTTGGCCACAACCCCCAGGAGGGGACGCTGCGGGTTCGGGTTGCCAGCTACCAGATGCCGTGAACGGCAGTAGCCACCATTCTGCTGCCGCCATAACGCTACAGGGGAATCTTATCCCGCACCAAGCGAATGCCCTCCCATGCAGGCATCTGTCCCTGCCGTCGGGCTTCTAGCAGTACGAAAAAGCTATACAGCGCCAGAACGCGATCGCGCTGGGCGCGGCAGTTGCGGTAGCGCCGCCTTTGGCCCTGGGTCAGCAGCCGGGAAACGGAGGTCGGTGGAAAGCGGCGCTGCTCTTGAGCATCGTAGTAGCTGCGGTAGGCGATCGCAAGCTGACTCCAAAGCATGGCCGCTACCACCAAATGGGCTCGCACCACGTCAAAGCCGCGATCGCTATAGGGTAAGTTGCGCTCTAAAAGCTGCCGCGTTGCGGGGAGCTGGTTTCGAATAATTTGAGCAGCCCGCATCAGAAAATGCAGTTGCGCTGCCTCCGCAAAAATTGGGCTCTCCACCAGTTTCAGGGCCTGATCTAATCCAACATTGGCAACTTGTCCCGCAGCGTCCGCTAAGTGGGTGCCTAAGGGCAATCGAAACGCATCTCCATCGAGACCGACCATGTCCGGCAAATCCTGCTTTAGGACAGCAACAATCTGCTGGGCCCGTTGGCGATCGCGGGGAATCGCCGCTTCGACCAAGCTCAGAAGCTTGCGCTCCCACTGCTCATGCCAGTGGCGGCTAATGCCTCGGAAGGCATAGGAATCGCCCTGAGCGCACCAGGTACCGACGGGCTGATTGGTCTGTTGCAGGGGCTGGGCATTGAGCTCCGACGGCCTGGGGAGTCGGTAATAGAACTTGACGGCAGCGCTATCGGAGGGATAGGCAGCGTTAAGCCAGTCACAGTAAGCTCGGGCATCCTCTGGTCTGATGCCGGTGATAGGCTTTTGCAGCTCTAAGTTACTGACCTGGTCGAGTTGCAAGTGCTCTGGAGAATGCGCGCCGCTGTCCTGGGCCAGCAAAAAGAGCTGGTATTCGGCGACGCTGATATAGCTGGCGTCAATCTCTGTAGAGGTATCTGCTGGACGCAACTCTCGCAGACGATTGGTGAGCTTAACCTGGGCGGCAAGATTGGCCACCCCCGCATTTGCGCTTGTCAAGTCCTGGTCAAGGCACTCCAAAAGCTGTTGATGAACTGCCTCGCTAACGGGAACGTTGTCCTGCACCATAGCGTTGGCTAGAGCCAGAGAGACGCGATCGCCCTCATTGAGGGCTGCGGTAGCAATGTCGCTCCCGTCTCGCACCATCGCCCCATAGAGCAAAATCGTCTCGGTCCACCAGGCATTATTGACGTTATCTATCAATATTTTGGGATGGGTGGCCTGTTCAGTTGGGGTAGTCTCTTGGATCTGCAGGGCGGCGAGATAGTAGCGGAAGCTCTCGTGGGCGAGGGTAAGGGTATTTTCAGCAGTTTTCACTAGCAGGCCGCTGGCGCTGTCAGTCTTTTGCAGCAGTTGATCCAGCGTCGTGTCTTCGCCTAACGCGCCGTGGATGGCTTGCGGTATCTGCGCCTGCGGCCCTGACAGCGTAATCTCGGTCAGGTTTTCCTGCATCATAAAGAGCGCTAGCTGTTGCAGCACCTGTCTCGTTTTGACAGCGATTTGGGTGTCCAGAATGCCGCGATCGTGCTGCCGCTTTTCAATCAACACGTGGTAGATTTCGCCGTAAAGATCGACCCGGTGAAGCGGCAACTGCTTCTCGCCGTAATCGTCTATGGTCAAAATCATGGACAGTAGCAGAGGGTTAAGGGCGAGATCCGCTAAGGCTTGATCCTGCCGAATTCGGCGCACTAGGTCCCGCTGCTTCCCCTCAGCCTTTCGGCGGCTAGCCCGGTCTAACCTTTTAGGCCGGTTAGGATCGCGGGCGATGGCGTTTTGCTTGTACCAGTTTTTGGCAAAGATCCCAATCTGCTCAATTCCAAAGGACTTGATGTTTAGGTGGGTCTCAATTTGACTAACGGGAGCCGTTTCGTAGCTCAGGGGCCGGGAGGTGATAATAAACCGCGCTCGCCGGTAGGCCTGAATTTGTTCATTAACCCAGTGACTCACACTCTGGCGCTGGTTTTCGTCAGGCACCTCGTCCAAGCCATCTAGCAAGACCAATGTCTGTCCCTTTTTTAACTGGTCTTTGAACCAATCAGGGGGGGGATTGAGGCGCTGAATATCCGGCTGCTGTTCGATCAGCTCGGCTAGGTCAGGCGAAGTTCGGACAACCCTGTCACGAACCTGCCGCAAACTCAGCAGTATCGGAATAAGCTGCGGGGCTCTACGATGTTGGCGACGCCTTTGGTTTTTAGCATAGGTAAGCATCAGATGCTCCAGAAGGACGGTCTTACCGGCACCGGGGGGAGCAATGACCGCAATCCGGCGATAGGCTGGTTCACTCACTGACGTTGCTAGAAAGTCCCAAAGGGTGTAGCTTTCTGACCCTTCAGTCGCCTGGAGAATTTTTGGAGAGATCTTATCGTAGGCCTGGGGTACAACAGTTAGGGGGATGAACATCTGCTCTAGCTTGAGGCTGTTGGCTGGAGCAATGCTCATCCCCTGCGTACGATAACGCCGGTACTTATCTGATAAGTAGTCGTAGTAACGTGGTGTGCAACTTAGACGAATAGGAAAAGTCCCACCGATATACGCTAGGGCTAATCAACAGACCTTAGCTCGGTGAGACCATGTTCGATATCGAAGAGTTTATCATCGCTGTCTACCTATGCATCGATGAGCACCT
>JBCCAG010000166.1:0-6745 GCA_039814955.1 Cyanobacteria bacterium P01_A01_bin.135 | reverse complement strand
TAGCGAAAACTGCTCCCAGAACACTGAAAGACAAACAGAGAAAGCATTGCCGCGTCAACCATAGCGGTTTAATTTCAGCCAATTTAGAGCAGCATCTAACCAGCAGAGTATATGACAAGCGACTACCTAGCGCTCGCGAGGCTTGAGCGATCGCTGACTTACTTTGCGGCACTGCGGCAGACCCAAGTTGAGCATTTTCAGACGAACTAGACAATTGACCTAAAGAAGTAGCTTTCCTCAGGTCGGAATGGCCTGCCAAACCGCTAAGAATATTCTCCAGCGCTCTGCCCCGAATTTGCTCAATTTCTACCTCACAAATGTTGTCTGCAGCAATTGCCAGCTCATTGAGATGCTGATCGGCAGCATAGGTAAGCATGGCTAGCTTTCGGTCATGGCACGATAGCTCCAGTATAAAATCAAGCTCTTCCGACTCCAGATCAGACAACCTCCCCTTAGCAGACAGCTCAAAATATCGCCTGAGCAGCCCTTCTTGACTAGCTTCAAAAACAGATCGATACATATACCAATGGCATAGGTAAGCCAGTCTCCCCATCAAGTCAGGAGCTGTCTCTAGGCCTGGCCTTTCTTCAATACCCATTTCAAAACACCTCTAAATTTGACTAGTAGATATAGGTTGAATCGATGCCATTCTTTACAATTTATCTACTGCACCCTTTGAAAAAACATACTTCAACTTTTTCAACACTCTCTCACCGCGCTTTCTAGCTGCAGCCTCAGTGACAGGTTTTGACTCTGATTGGCTGAGCCAGTCAGAAATCTCCTTCCAAGAATACTTTTTAACGAGCCTTAGCTCAAGAATATTTTGCTCCCTATCGCTTAAGCTATTCAACACTGAAGATAGCTGCTCAAGATACTGCGAGTGACGCTCAATGAATGTCTCAGATTCTACAAAATAGCCAGCAGTCTCTGAATCTGTTCCGATCCTCTGACAGACTCTTTGATTAGCTCTAACCTTTCTACTTTGCTCTCGGATAACATTTAGCGATACCCTGTTCAGCCATGCTGGAATATTCTCAATATCAGTGCCTCGTTGAACAATGGCTCTCTGCGTGCGAATAAACGACTCATGCAGCACATCCTCCACAGATAGGAAGTCTAGCAAGCCAAATTGCAGCAGCCTTCTTTTAATCGTTAATAGCAAATCCCGATCGCGCGGTTCTCCATCCACTGCCAATAAGCGACTGACATAATCCTTCAAGTCCTGCAGGCTATTTTCTGAATCATTTTGATTTGGGGTCATAATCAGGCTAGGTAGAGCATCTACGTGAAATAATCCAGCGTTAGGGACGCAATCTCTCCAGACCATGAATGCTGTAGTTACTAAGGGTAGCTACAGCAGAAGCACAACAATAATGCTCGCTACCACTGCAGTTAAAAAAGCCCCTCCCGAATTCTCCGCCCCCTCCTCGGGTAGCTGGCGCTGGAACCGGCAGCTGATGCAGTGGTAAAACCTCCCTTGTCGAACAACAGAATGCTTTCCGCAGCGGGGGCATTCAATCGTGACGGGGATATCTGAACCGTTAACCATTGCGATAGACACTCCATTAATCACGACTACACCTCTATGTGACAAGCCGCTCAAATATGTGACTATCGGCGAATGTCCCCTTCGCTACACCCACTTGCCAATATCTCGGCCATAATAGTGGGCTAGCTAGACTAAGTTAATTTGACCACCTGCTGGCAATTCCTACCCTATGGCGCGAGTCATCGTCTGTGGCTTAGGCCGCACCGGATACACCATTTTCTCCCTCCTCAAACAGCAGGGTGTTCCCGTCATCGGTCTCAGCACCGTTCCCGTCCAGTTCCCCATCCAAGACCCCTGCGAGGTGCTAATCGGCAACCCCCGCTCCGCCGAGCTACTACAGCTTGCTGGGGTACAAGAAGCCGAAACTCTGGTGCTGGCTACCAACGACGACGCCCTCAACCTGGCCATACTCACCCAGGCCAGGGTGCTCAACCCCAAAATCCGCATCGTCAACCGACTGTTCAACGCTGGCCTAGGCGATCGCCTCGATCAAACCCTGCCAGACCACGTCTCCATGAGCGTGGCCTCCCTATCCGCTCCCATCTTTGCCTTTGCGGCTCTGGGCAACCGGGCCATCGGCCACCTGCGCCTCAGCGACACCACCTGGCCCATCCACGAAGAGTTCATGGATGAGCACCATCCTTGGCTGGGGCGCTCCTTGAGCGAGCTATGGAATAGCCACCACCGCATGCTGATCTACTATCTGCCCGCTGAGGGAGAGCAGGACCTGGTGTCAGCGGTGACTGAGAACCGTCGCCTGGCCCTGGGCGATCGCCTAATTATTGCCACCAAGCCCCAGCGCCGCGCCGCTAAGAAAAGCTGGTGGTACCGGCTGCGGCGGTGGATGAGCCTGCACTGGCTGCGATCGGTGCGGCCTACGCTACTGGCCCTCGTGGTGCTGGGGTTAACGATTCTAGTGGCCACCGTCACTTACATCTCAGTGCACCTCAACCTGGCAGTCGTTGATGCCCTGTATTTCTCCGTGGGGATGATTACCGGCGCGGGGGGAAATGAGCGGGTAGCCGAGCAGGCGGACCCGGTAATTAAGGTATTCACCGTGGCCATGATGCTGTTTGGCACCGGGGTAATCGGCGTCTGCTATGCCCTACTCAATGACCTGGTGCTGGGTACCCGTTTCCAGAAGGTGCTAAACATTGGGCGCATGCCCCAGTCCCACCACTACATCGTCTGCGGGCTAGGGGGCGTGGGGATGCAGGTGGTCACCGAGCTGCTAGAAAACGGCCAGGATGTGGTGGTGTTAGAGCCCGACGCCGACAACCGCTTTTTGCCTATAGCGCAAAGCCTCAAAGTGCCGGTGATTCGTGGGGATGCGGGGCTGGGGGCAACGCTGCAGGAGGCCAGGGTGGAGCAGGCAGCGGCGCTGCTGGCCTTAACCAGCGACGATATGGCCAACCTAGAAATTGCCCTGAGCGCTAAGGCCTGCGCCCCCAAGCTGCCGGTTATCGTCCGTACCCAAGACTCAGAGTTCGCCGCCCTGTCTCAGCAGGTATTCGATTTTGACGCTATCCTCAGCCCCACGGAGCTAGCCGCCCCCTCCTTCGCCGCCGCCGCTCTAGGCGGGCGGGTGCTGGGCAACGGCATCACCGCGGATACCCTATGGATTGCGATCGCCACCTTAATCACGCCCCACCACCCCTTCTGCAACCAGTCGGTGAAAACCATTGCCGCCCACGCTGACATTGTGCCGCTCTACATCAAAACGCCGCAGCGGGGTATTCGGGGCTGGGAGCTGCTGGATGTGATCCTGCGGGATCAAGACGTGCTGTACTTGACCCTGCCGGCCCAGCAGATTGACCAACTGTGGCGCTGCACTGATGCCTACTGCGCCCCCACCCAGCTCAGCAGCCGGTTCTCCTAAAACGTTAAATCATTTGTCAGTTTCCGGGCATCCTGTCAATGGCTCTTGAAAATTAGAGATAGAACTAGCTTGCTGCGACTTCCCTGACTCGGGTTTATGCACATTAGACTATCCCGCTGCGCGATCACCCTTTCAGTTCTGGCGGGGGCCTGCGGTGGACCGCAACCTTTCACTCCCCAGGGCGGCTCGCCAGGTAGTGGCCTAGAGGTGAAGCTGTTGTTCGGCAGCGCCCTAGGTGAATTTTGCGAAGCGGCGATCGCAGACTTCAACGCCACTAATCCTCGGCTTGAAGACGGCAGCGCCTTTTTTGCCACTTGTGAGGCGGTGGGCAGCGGCGATGTGGTCTCACGGGTCACCGATATTGCTCAGGGCCTGCAGACAGGCACCTTGGACCCCGACTCCCCCGACTTCCCCACCCTGGTGTCCGTAGACGGCGAAATCTACCACAGCCAGCTCAAATACCGGGTCGATCAGCTATTCCCCGGCCAAAACTACATTCCCGAAATCACCGACGCCCCGCTGCTGGCCAACAGCCCCATGGTGTTTATGACCCAGGCAGACCTAGCGCCGGGGCTAGAGCAGGTGGACAACCTTTTCCAAGTGCTCACCACCGCCGAGACCCATCAGGATATCGACCCGGCCAGCGAGCCACTGCAAATCCACTACGTTCACACCGCCCCCACCCGCTCCAACTCTGGGCTGCAGACCCTGGTCACTCAGTTCGCCTCCGTGTCCGGGAAGCGCCCCAGCGACCTCACCGCCGCCGATGTGCAGAGCGCCATCCCCCAGGTGCAGGCGATTCAGAACAAGATTACTCGCTACGGCACCTCGACCAGCTCCCTCGCCAAGTCCATGGTGGAGAATGGGCCATTTTGGGCCTCCATTGGCTCAGTGTACGAGTCCTCGGTGATTGCCGCCAACCAGTCTCTCTCCCCCGGCCAGCCCCGCTACCAGGCCGTGTATCCCCCCGCCACCTTTACCTCCAACATGCGGGCCATTTTGCCCGATGCCCCTTGGGTGAGTGACCCAGAGCAGGAAGCAGCAGAGCAAATCATCGAATACCTGCGATCGCCCCCAGCCCAGCAGGTGGCTGCTCGGCTGGGGCTACGTCCCGGCATCCCCGGCGTGGCCCTCGGCCCAGCCTTTAGCCCCGAATTTGGCGTGGACCCCCAGGCCAGCTACGACTCCTACCGCCCGCCGCAGCCGGAGGTGGTGGAAGCCATGCTAGCGGCCTGGGCCAGCGCTGCGAAAAAGCCGTCGATGGTGGCAGTGGTGGTGGATTCCTCGGGCTCTATGGACGGAGCGAAGCTACCCTCGGTGCAGAGCACCCTGCAGACCTACATCAACAACCTAGGGCCCCGCGATCGCATTGCCCTGATTGACTTTGACGACCAGATCCGCGAGCCCATTGTCGTCGAAGGCACCGACGCGGGCCGCGCGGATGGACTGCGGTTTATCAGCAGCCTGGACGCCGACGGCGGCACCCGGCTTTATGACACGGCCCTATTCGCCCGCAACTGGCTGCAGGATAACCTGCGCCCCGACGCTATTAACGCCGTGCTGATTCTGACAGATGGGGTGGATTCCGGGGAGGGCATTTCGCTGCAGCAGCTAGAGGCCCAACTGCAGCAGAGCGGCTTTAATAGCGACCAGCGCATCGCCTTTTTCACCATCGGCTACGGCCAGGAAGGAGAGTTTGACCCCCGGGCCCTAGAGGCGATCGCCCAGCTCAACGGCGGCTACTATTCTCAAGGGGACCCTGCTACAATTTCTGAGCTGATGGCGGACCTACAGTTAGAGTTTTAACCATGAAGCTGGCTAACCCTCTGTATTACCCGCTGCCGGTGCTGGTGGGAGCTGTGGTTTTGGTGGTGGGCGTTCGGGTTTTGCGCTTGCCAAGCTGGGTGGTGCTGCCAGCGGCGATAGGGGTGGCAACGGCGGGGGCCGCATTGCGCAAAGGCCAGGAGCCCGAGCGGCTAGACTTAGATGACCCGCAGCTGGAGCGATCGCTGCAGCAGGTGCGGCAGCAGGCGGTGACCGTGGCGGAGAAGTCCCAAGGTCTGCGGGAGGAGGCGGGGCGGCTGCTCACCGGCCCCGAGCAATTGGAGCTGCTGAGTGCCGTCCAGTTTGCCTGCGATCGCGCTGAGGAGCTGCCGGCAAAAATCGATAGCCTAGCGCGACGGATGCGGGGCGGCGGGTCGCTGTTATCGGTAGACAACCTGCAGCGTCAGCGCCGGGAGGCGGAGCAGCAGGCCCGCGCAACGTCAGGGGTGGCCCGGCAGCAATGGCTGCAGCTAGAGGGCGTCTTGAGCCGCAACATCCGCCTGGCCCGCGAGGGGGCAGATGCCCGGCAGGCCCAGGTGGTGAGCCTGCGGAGCCTAATCTTGGAGGCAGCGGGGGTGCTACAAAAGCTGCAGAACCAGCTCCGCACTGTAGACCTAAGCGATCGCCGTCAGACCAGCGCCGTCAGGGCACTGAGCGCTGAATTTGCCAACGTCCAGAAGAACCTAGACCTGCTGATTGCAGCAGACCAGGCAGCATAAGGGGCGATCGCCTCTATCATCTAAAGTGTCTCTCATTGCCAGGTTGAATAGCCCTCAAGTTATGAAATCCAGCCTTTTAACCGCCGTCTGTTTGCCCCTAGCCCTGCTGGGCTGCGGCACCTCCAACGCCGCCCCAGATTCTCCCGCCCCGCCAACAGCTGTCCAAGAATCTCCTGCCCCCGTCTCTGGCCCTACCTCTGGCCCCACCTCTGGCCCCATTCTCGCCATCGGCGACTCCATCTTTAAGTGGAACGCCGAGACCGATAGCGCCATCCCCGATGTCATCGGCCAAGCCCTTAATCGCCCTGTTACCAACAGCGCCGTCTCCGGCGCCCACCTCTCCCTCCCCGAGGGCAACGGCAGCGGCCCCGAATACGACATCCGCCAGCAGTATCAGCCCCAAGCTTGGGATTGGGTGGTAATGAACGGCGGCGCTAACGACCTAGCCGGGAGCTGCGCCTGCACAGACTGCAGCGACCTGCTCAATACTATGATCAGCGAAGACGGCCTCTCCGGTGAAATTCCTGAGTTTGTCCGCCAGGTCACCGCCACCGGTAGCAGGCTGCTGTACGTGGGCTACTACGACATGCCCAGCGACGCCCGCTTTGGCTTTGACCAGTGTAACGACGAGCTAGAGACGCAAAACGCCCGCTTGGTGCGCATGGCCGAAGCGCTGCCCAATGTCTGGTTCGTTTCGGCAGGGGCGGTGGTCACCCCGCAAGATAAGGCTGCCTACGACGCCGATCTGGTTCATCCCTCCCCCATCGGGTCAGC
>JBCCAG010000506.1:0-3677 GCA_039814955.1 Cyanobacteria bacterium P01_A01_bin.135 | reverse complement strand
TGCCCCGCGCCAGGGCGGGTTGATTGCTCTATTTCTGCTGTGGGTATCGATTCGGAGCTCCAGCGCTTGGCAGCGGCGCAGCAAGAAATAGCGAAGCAGTCAGTGGCTGGCCACAGGTAAACGATGTTGGGTTTTGCCCCCGGTTTCAGTTAGCGGGCTGTAGCAGCATCACATCGGCCTCTTTGAGGATGTGGTAGGTAATCAGGAGCTGGGTGAGGGCGAGGGGATAGCTCTGCAGCGTTTCCCCAGTAGTCCCCACCAGCTTGCCCAGGTCTTCGTTGCCCTGCAGGCTACAGAATTGGCCCAGGTGGGGAATCTCATCGCACAGCACCCGCTCTAGGGCTTTCACCTGGTCATCGGTGGCGTGGCCGTCTACCTGCAGCACGTCTACCGGCTTGCCCATGTCGCGATCTAGGTCGAGGCGGATGGCATCCCCCAGGTGGCTGCCGCTGGGGTTCAGCAAATGGGTGAAGTCGGGGTGGGGAATGGTGGGCCGCAGCACCAGGCTGGCGTTGAGCAGCACCTCATTCACCGGCTCCTCGGCAGGGGGATAAAACGTCACCACCACGTCGGCCCACTGGCGCTGGGGGCGGATAAAGGCCTCGGAGTCGGACTCTCGCTTGCGCATCTGCTCGCGCACCTGTTCGTCGGTGTAGCCCCGCTTGCGGGTGTCCCGCTTAATCTTCCAGCCCATGCGTACATCTTCTGGGGGGGCGAGGTAGACCTTGACGTCGTAGGCATCGCGCATACCCCGAGTCGAATAGCCCAACAAACCTTCGACAATCACATAGCGCCTGGGCTCAATGTACTCAGGAGGATCAAATTCCCCCGTGGAGTGGTTGTAGATGGGTTTGAGAATCGACTGCCCGGTGCGCAGCAGGGTCAGGTGCTGCTGAATGATGTCCAGATAATTGCAGTCAGGATGCAGGGCCGAGATCCCCTTCTCCGCTCGCTGCTTGCGGTCGTAACGGTGGTAGTCATCGGTGCAGATAACCGTGACGTTGTCTTCTCCCAAAATCTGCGCAATCCCCCGCGTTAGGGTAGTCTTTCCAGCGGCGCTATCGCCGACAATACCGAGAATGATGGGGCGACCTGCCATGGTTAGTCTCCTGCGGGGCGGCTTGTTGCCTCATTCTAGGGATAGAGGGGGACGCAACTCAAGGGGTTGAGGGCTGGCAGATGCCTCTCGCAGTAGGACTGCCCTCACCGGGATCAAGAGCGCTGCCTTGGCAGAGCGATCGCCATCCCCATCAGCAAGGCTCCCAGCGCCATCCCCGCCGCCAGCACCACCCCAAAGGGCAGTGGCGGCGTCTGCTGCCCAAAGAAGGTCAAGGTCGCCAGGGTCGGCCCCTGCTCGGTGACGATAAAGGCATTCTGCACCGATACTACGGCCACCACCACCACCCACACAGCCAGCAGGCTAGCCATCAGCAGCACAGCGAGCCGTCTCATGAGTCACCTGCGCAGGTTTCGTTGAGGCAAATCACTAGCACTGAGCCAATGGCTGCGTCAGGCTGATATTCCCCGGTTTCTTGGTACTCCCCCGCCCCTTCAGGGTATAGCCCAGCGTAGGTCTCGCTGGCGGCCTGGGTGCCAAAGGAGATATTGACGGCCGGGGGGCGCTCAAACTGGACGTATTCTAGCGCCGCGTCAGCAGTGTGGCGCGACAGAGTAGCTTCCCCATAGCGGTCCTCGGCATCCGCTAGGGAGGTGCCGACTCCCACCCCGTTGGCGGTTTGATAGCGTGGATTAGTCGTCAGCACCCCCTGCACCACGTCCGCGTCTGTCATCGGCTCCCCGGCCAGATGCAGCACATGGAAGAGGATTTCGTCTCCCTGGCGCACGGCGATCGCGTCAAAATCCGCTAAGAAGGGGGACTGGGTGACGTAGTTGATTCTCGGTCCCAGCAGGGCTTTGAGCTCTCCCAGGGTCAGGCCGAGCTGAGCAGGGCCGATGCCGTGGGTGGAGATCTCTTGGCTGTTGGCCTCGGGGGGTGGCGGGGGCTCCGGCTGGGGGTCTGGGGCCGGGGTATCCAGGGCGGCGGGGCTGGCCGCGGGCTCTGGGGTGGTCTGGCCGCAGCCGGCGATCGCCAAGGCGATCCCCAGTGCTATGGCAGAAATCAAATAGCGCATGTTACTCCTCCTTAAGGCTGAGGGCGAGCTGGTACACCCGGCGGCGGGGCAGGTCGGCCTGTTGGGCAAGCTGGCGGCTGGCCGCGGTGTGGGAGAGCCCCTGAGTCAGCAGCCGCTGCAGCTCCGCCCGAATGGCGTCGTCGCTGAGCTGTAGGGGAGCCGCCACCACGCCGGCCAACAGCAGGGTAAATTCCCCTTGGGGGTTACGCTCACGGTAGCGCTCGGTGGCCGCCCCAAGGCTCCCCTCCCAAAATTCTTCGTAGCGTTTGGTCAGCTCCCGGGCAATTACCACCTGTCGCTCTCCCCCCAGCATCGCCGTCAGGTCGGCCAACGTGGGCTGCAGCCGGTGGGGGGCTTCGTAGAGGATGGCGGTGCGGGACTCGGCTTTTAAGGCCTCCAGGCGCTGCTGGCGATCGCGGCCCTTGGAGGGCAAAAATCCCTCAAAGGTAAAGCGCTCGGTAGCCAGACCGGCGGCACTGAGGGCCGTCACCCCGGCGCTGGCCCCCGGAATGGGGCTTACCGGCAGTCCTGCATCTCGGCAGGCCCGCACCAGAGCCCCGCCGGGGTCGGAGATGCCGGGCATACCCGCGTCAGTCACCAAGGCGATCGCCTGCCCGGCCTGCAGCCGCTGCAGCAGTTCAGGGGCCCGCTGGCGGTGGTTGTGCTGGTGGTAGCTAATTTGCGGGGTTGTGATTTGAAAGTGCTGCAGCAATCTACCGGTACGGCGGGTATCCTCAGCGGCCACCACATCAGCCTGCTGCAGCACCCTTACCGCCCGAAAAGTCATATCTTCTAGGTTGCCGATGGGGGTACCCACCACGTACAGCGTACCGGGCACCAAAGGGCGATCGCTGACCAATTCGCTGGGGGATACACTGGGCTGGGACATGGACGATGAACCTGGACAATGAACCAATTGCTAGCCGACGCGGGAGGAGGGACATGACGACGCCAGCAATTCCACCGCCACGTCAGGGCCTGTTCGTAGGGCTGTTGACCCTAGATGTGATCTACCACGTGGCCCGGCTACCGCAGCCTAACGAGAAGGTGGTGGCCTTAGATGACCTGGTAGGGGCTGGGGGCCCGGCTACCAACGCCGCCATCGCGTATCGCCATTTTAACCACAGCGCTACCCTGCTGGCTGCTTTGGGGTGTCATCCCTTGGCCCAGACGCTGGCAGCTGATTTGGCGGGCCAGGGGGTCACCCTCGTCGACCTCACCCCCACCAGTGTCGTGCCGCCGCCGGTTTCCTCGATTTTTGTCACCCTGGGGACAGGCGATCGCGCGGTGGTCTCCCTCAATGCTCAGCGGCAGCAGGCTACGCCGGAGGCAGCGGCAACCAGCGGCATAGACCTAGGGGCGCTGCTGCCCGGTATCCAGGTGGTGCTGATCGACGGCCACCAGATGGCAGTGGGAGCAGCGGTAGCCCAGATAGCCCAGGCTCGCGCGATTCCGGTAGTGGTGGATGGGGGAAGCTGGAAGCCGGGGTTCGACCGAGTTTTGCAATACGCCGACTACGCCATCTGCGCTGCCCGCTTCCGCCCC
>JBCCAG010000219.1:0-5990 GCA_039814955.1 Cyanobacteria bacterium P01_A01_bin.135 | reverse complement strand
GCCAGCCCCCAGTAGCAGCAGTAAGATCAGCCAGTAGCGCCCCATAGCGGTCTTGCCTCAAGAGAATTAGGGTGTTGCCCCGCTAGTCGATGCTAGTCAATCCTCGATCCAAACTGCCAGCACCTGGGTCAGTTCTTCATCCGCCTATGGCTGCCGGCTTGCCTACTCGATGTGCTGGCTTTTCTCCCAAGCGGCGATGGAATGGGGCACGATGGGGGAAACCAGGTCGTGGATAGCCTGAGCGTAAGCGGTGATTTCGCTCTGTGCCCCCTTCCCGAGCCGCAGCTGCAGAAAGTGCAGCAGGGCCTGCAGGGAAACTGTCCACACCCAGGAGGTGTAGACGGCGGGCACCAGTACCCCCCGGGCTTGCTCACGGCCCACACCGAGGTCCAGCAGGGTCTGATAGGCTTGGTAGCTCTGCTCACATAGCGTTTGGTAGGTCTCTATGGCCCGCTGGTTGGCTTCGGGATCTAAGGCTCCCTCGGTGGCCTGCTTGTTGGATTTGGCCTGTAGGCGAAAGGTCTGGGGACAGTAGAAGTCTTGGCTATCGTCGATGGCTACATAGCGGAGGCTCTTTTCATTCCAGCCCACCTGCTCGTCGCTGTGGCTGCTGGCAATTGTATGTTTCCACCACTGGCGGGCCAGGAATAGGGGCGCTTTCACCTTGAATTTGAATACGACGCCGCGAAAGGGGGAGGTGTGCTGATGGGCAGCCAGGTAGTTCAGCAGCTTCACGTCTTTTTCGATCAAGTCGCTGGAGACGCGCTCGAAGGAGGCTCGGGCATCGTTGACTACATCGAGGTCAGACCCCATGTGGGACAGGAGCTGAATGCGGCTTTTACCGTCGTTGAGGGGATCTTTAATGGTGGTGGGCTGGGTCGGGGCTTGTACCATGGTGCAGCTCGGGGACATTGAAAACATGTCTCTCTATGATGCGCGACGAAAGCCCTATCCCTCCCAAAGACAACACAAGATTAAGATTTAGGCGATCGCTTCACCATCATTCTCACCTGGCTACAACTCTCGCCTCAAAGTCTCCCCCAGCTTCTCTCCAATCCCCGCCACCCAGCGTTCATCCTGGGCCGTGTAGCTGCGGGGCGCGTTCGCCCCCAGTACCAGCACTCCCCGCTCCCCCAAGGGCTGACAGATCACCCCCTGGGTATTCTCCGGCAAATAGTCGAACTCCACCCGCCCCGGATACAGCGCCAGCTTCACCAAATACACCGGTCGCTGCGTCTCCAGCACCCGCGAAACAATGGCCCCCGGCTTCGCCATCTTGGCCGGGCCTAACACCCCCCGCCGCAGCAACGTGCGATCGCCCGACCCCGTCTGGTACCACACCACCACCGACCGGGTCGCCGTATTGGTTAACAGCAGGTGAGAGGCCCAGGCCAGCTCGGTTTTCATCCCCTCCGGCAGGTCCTCCGCCAGCTCAAATCCCTCCTCCCCCACTAGGGTCACCACCTCTGGCGGCACGGGCTGCACCCGCTGCCACAGCAGCCCTGTCAAAATCAGCACCGCACTGATAATTACCCCGAGAACATCGGAGCGTGCCTGACTGGTGGTGAGGGACGGCGTCAGCAAGCGGTTGAGCAGCAGTAGCGTCCCGCCCAAGCCCCCCGCTAAAATGGGGAGCCGTCTGATAACGGCGTTGGAATCTGATTGAGTCACAGGTGAAATCGTGTTACGCGCCTAGCCATATCATAGGGGCGTGAGTCGATGATGGGTATTAGCGGTTGATTCCATGGAGGTCCCTTGTTTGAGCTGATTGCGGCCGGGCTACTGGCCACCCAAGGGCAGTCCCCCGCCCTACTACAGTCTTCTAATCTTGCGACCTGGCTTGACCAAGGGTCAGCGCGAGTCCTGCTTGAACCTCAAAACGCGCCGGATGCCGGGGCCCTGGACGACCTGCAGACCTACCTCAGCGAGCTGGGCTACTTCGGGTGGATCCCCAGGGACCAAGCTGTGTGGGTGCAGTCCAGTGAGGGGGTGCTGGCGAGTCACCAGGGCAAAGTGCCTCTGCCCGCCGCCTCCCTGACCAAAATTGCCACCACCCTGGTTGCCCTTACCACCTGGGGCAGCAACCACCGGTTTGAGACCACTGTCAGCGCCACTGGCCCCATTGAGAGCGGCGTACTCCAGGGAGACCTGGTGGTGCAGGGGGGCAGTAACCCGCTGTTCGTATGGGAAGAGGCGATCGCCCTGGCCAACGCCCTCCAGGACCTGGGCATTCGGCAGGTGACCGGGCAGCTAATCATCACCGGCCCCTTCTCCATGAACTACGAAGAGGACCCTCTAGTAGCTGGCCGGCTGCTGCGCCAGGCCTTTGACAGCCGGAGCTGGAGCGGTGAAGTAGCACAGCAATATGCCCTCATGCCTGCCGATACACCCCGACCTACCCTGAGGGTGAGCGGTGGCATCACAGCATTGAGCCCCGCCCAGGCGGCTTCTCTGTCTCCTCAGCGCCTAGCGGTTCACTATTCTTTACCGTTAGATCAACTGCTGCGGCTGATGAACCTATACAGCAACAACTTTATGGCGGATTTGCTGGCGGTGGAGCTGGGCGGGGGCACCGGCCTCAGCCGCCAGGTGGCTACCTTAACCGGTGTACCGCAGCCAGAGGTACAGCTCATCAACGGATCGGGGCTTGGGGTAGAGAACCGACTGTCCGCACGGGCAGCGGTGGCGATGCTGCGGGCAGTGGAGGCGCGGCTGATATCCCAAGGTCTGGGGGTTATGGATGTATTTCCGGTGGCGGGGATTGATGTTGGCACCCTCAAAGGACGGAACTTGCCAGAGGGTACCTCGGTTAAAACGGGTACCCTAGCGGCTGTGAGCGCTCTAGCCGGTGTAATGCCCACCCGCGATCGCGGTACCGTATGGTTTGCCATCATCAACCAAAACGGCAATCTGGTAGAGCTGCGGGCTCAGCAAGACTACTTCTTAGAAGATTTGGCCGACCGCTGGGGCTTCGCTGAGCCAAGCGACAGGCCTCAACGACAGGTTCGCCTAGGGGACCCAGCTCGTGTTGAAGCCGCCACGGCTCCTCTGGCCTTTTAGTTCAAGGGTTTTCAGGGTTCAGGGCTAATGCCCCTCCGCTGATCAACAGCCGCTCTCGCTACACTAAAGACAGTTAATTAGCGATACCCCTCCATGGTGGCCTGGACCTTAGACAAGAGAGATATTCGCGCCTTTACTATCTTGGCCCTATTCCTCACCTTGCTGGTCGGGGTCGGACTCGGCGTCCTCTCCCGGCGGGTGGTAAAAACCCAGAGCGTTGGCCGGCTGCTGGAAACGGGCAACTGTAACGGCTGCGACCTTGATGGGGTCAGCCTCCGCAGCACCGATTTGACCAACACCAGCCTCCACGACGCTAGCCTCCGGGAAGTGGACTTTGTAGATGCTGATCTGAGCGGAATTAACCTAGCTGAATCGGTACTGAGCGGCGCCAATTTGGCCCGCGTCAACCTCTCAGGAGCTGACTTGAGCAATGCAGTTCTCAGCGGGGTCCTGCTTGACCAGGCCGTCCTTCTACAGGCAGACCTGCGAGACAGCTACATTGGCGACGCTTCCCTCCAAAAGGCGATCTTAGACAACGCTGTGCTGCGGGATGCCGTACTTACCCGCGCGAACCTGCGAGGCGCTTCTTTAGGAGATGTGAATCTGCAGCGGGCTGACTTAGACGGCACGGATCTGCGGGAGGCTCGGCTGCGGAAGGCCCGGATGATGCGGGCCAGCCTAGGGGATGCCGACTTAGCAGCGGCGGACCTCGCAAGGGCCGACCTACGGCGCGCTGACCTGCGGCGGGCCAACCTCAAAGGTGCCAACCTGCGTCAGGCCAATCTCAAAGCGGCCAATCTCAGCAGCGCTAATGTGACTGAAGCCAATCTCTCGAATGCCAATCTCTCCGAGGCCTTTCTACGCGACACGGACTTATCGGGTAGCCTGCTGCGCGGCAGCAACCTCCGCAACGCGGTGCTAGTGAAGGTGAATCTCAGCGGCGCTGATCTGCGGGGGGCTGTGCTGCAAGAGGTGAATTTGCGGGGGGCTAATCTGACAGGGGCAAATATTCAGGGGGCCGATTTGAGCACTACTCGCCTTTGTGAGACGCAGATGCCAGACGGTACGGTGCGTAACCGGGACTGCTGAACCCGACCAGTAGCGTTGACTGTGGCGCTGACTCAAGGGCGATCGCCCAGTCCCAAAGAACTAACAAAAAAATCCCCCACCACAATAGGGCAGGGGATAGAGGTAGACGAGCAATGTCGCCTACCCAGTCGCAAGAGCCTAGTCCAGATCAGGCATGGACAGTACCGGCTCAGTCTCACGGATAATGCCCTTCTCAAAGCCAGCCACAGCGGCGCGAGCGCGACCCGCGTGCCACAGGTGACCAATTAGGAAGAAGAAGCCAAGAATAAAGTGAGAGCCCGCCAACCACTGACGCAAGTTCACGTAGTTGATGGAGTTGGGCTCGGTAATCACACCACCCACAGAGTTGATGGAGGCCAAGGGCGCGTGGGTCATGTACTCAGCCGCGCGGCGAATCTGCCAAGGCTGAATATCGTTGCGCACCTTGTCGAGGTCCAGACCGTTAGGACCACGCAGGGGCTCCAGCCAAGGACCACGGAAGTCCCAGAAGCGCATGGTCTCACCACCGAAGATGATTTCACCCGTGGGAGAGCGCATCAGGTACTTACCTAGACCAGTAGGACCCTGGGCAGAACCGACGTTGGCACCTAGGCGTTGGTCCCGCACCATGAAGGTGAAGGCCTGAGCCTGAGAGGCCTCAGAGCTAGTCGGACCGTAGAACTCGCTGGGGTATGCGGTGTTGTTGAACCACACGTAAGCCGCAGCGATGAAGCCCATTAGGGACAGGGCACCAAGGCTGTAGGAAAGGTATGCTTCACCAGACCAGACGAAGGCACGGCGGGCCCAAGCGAAAGGCTTGGTCAAGATGTGCCAAACGCCACCAGCGATACAGATAAGGCCAACCCAAATGTGGCCGCCAATGATGTCTTCCATGTTGTCGACACCGATAATCCAACCCTCACCGCCGAAGGGAGAGCGAGTTACGTAGCCGAAGATGGTAGCCGGGTTCAATGTCGGGTTGGTAATCACGCGTACGTCACCACCACCGGGAGCCCAAGTGTCATAGACACCGCCGAAGAACATGGCCTTCAACACCAGCAAGAATGCACCGCCACCGAGAAGCAGCAGGTGGATGCCAATGATTGTGGTCATCTTGTTCTTGTCCTTCCAGTCGTAACCGAAGAACGCGGAGTACTCCTCTAGGGTCTCAGGGCCGCGAACGGCGTGGTAGATACCGCCCAAACCGAGAACTGCAGAAGAAATCAGGTGCAGAACACCCACAACGAAGTAAGGGAAGGTGTTGATGACTTCGCCACCCGCACCAACGCCCCAGCCCTGGGTTGCCAGGTGAGGCAGCAGGATCAGGCCCTGCTCGTACATCGGCTTCTCGGGTACAAAGTGCGCAACCTCAAACAAGGTCATGGCACCCGCCCAGAAGACAATCAGACCTGCATGAGCAACGTGAGCGCCCAGCAGCTTACCGGACAAATTAATCAGACGCGCATTACCAGACCACCAGGCAAAACCAGTGGATTCAAGATCGCGGCCGCCAAAAGCGGTGTTATTAGAGAGCGTTACCACGTGGTAGTACCTCCTCAGGGAATACAAACTGCTCGTGAGGCTGGTCCTGCACCGCCATCCAAGCGCGAATACCTTCGTTCAGCAGGATGTTCTTCGTGTAGAACGTCTCAAACTCGGGGTCCTCTGCCGCGCGAATCTCCTGCGACGTGAAGTCATACGCCCGCAGGTTCAGGCCTAGGCCCACAACACCTACTGCGCTCATCCACAGCCCGGTAACCGGCACAAACAGCATGAAGAAGTGCAGCCACCGCTTGTTCGAAAAAGCGATGCCGAAAATCTGCGACCAAAACCGGTTCGCCGTCACCATCGAGTACGTCTCT
>JBCCAG010000194.1:0-6343 GCA_039814955.1 Cyanobacteria bacterium P01_A01_bin.135 | reverse complement strand
TCCCCAGCTGCTTGGCGACTTCTACGAGCTATCGGACGATGAGCAGCTCAACGTCATGCGGGACCTGGTCAAAAAGGCTGACTCCCGCTTTTCGCGGGCCTATGGGGCCCTGACCGAGAACAACCAGCTGATGGTCTGGTATGCCTGGGCTAAGAGCATGGGCGACACCGTGGTGGGCATGCCCGGCGATTACGAGGCCACTGGAGCAATGAATCAGTTTATCAGCGACCTAGAGGGTGTGGATTTTGAGTCGCAGATCTCGATTTTGCGGGCGGCGGCGAGCGACATGGGCTACAGCGAGGTGGATGCTGTGGTCACTCAGCAGAACACCACGAAGACCGACAACGTCACCGATTTGAATAAGTAGCGCCTAAATGAGAAGTCGTCCCTGCAGGGATGACTTCTCATCCAACATTCGCGCCACGGCTCAAGGGGCTACTAAGGCTTCAATTGCCGTGGCTTGGGTCGGCAGCTCTGCTGTCAGCACCTCTGGCCCTGCCGCGGTAATCAGTACGTCGTCCTCAATCCGAATGCCGCGCACGTCGGCCAATTGGGAGAGCTTGGGCCAATTCACCATTTCCTGGTAGCGCGATCGCCGCTGGGGGTCATTCAAAATCGCTGGCACCTGGTAGAACCCTGGCTCAATGGTCACCACCATACCGGCCTGCAGCGGGCGGTCCAACCGCAGATAACCCAATCCAAAGCGATCGCTGCGGCGGCGGCCGGGGGCATAGCCCGCCACATCTCCCAAATCTTCCATATCGTGGACGTCTAGCCCCAGCAGGTGCCCCACTCCATGGGGAAAGAACAGGGCGTGGGCATCTTGCTCTAGAAGATCGTCCACCTTGCCGGTCAAAATTCCAAGGGCCACCAGCCCTTCGGTGAGCGTCCGGCAGGCCCGCCAATGGATGTCGCGGTACTCGACGCCGGGAGCCAGGGCCGCGATCGCCGCATCATGGGCGGCCAGCACCACCTCGTAAATATCTCGCTGAGTGGAGGAAAACTGCCCAGAAATCGGCCAGGTACGGGTGACATCAGCAGCCCAGCCCAACGCCGTCTCGGCCCCTACGTCCGCCAGCAGCAGGTCTCCGGCTGTCACCGGGTTGTGGTAGCGCTCGTTGTGCAGCACTTCCCCCTGCACCGTCACAATGCTGTTATAGGCCGTCGCCATCCCCTGCCCCAGAATCACCGCCTCCATGGCGCTGCGCAGGTCTGATTCGCGCCTAGCTGTCGCCGTTGCCGCCATCCCGGCCCGGTGAGCCATAGCGGTCACCGTCGCCGCCTGCCGCATCTGCGCCAAAGCCTGATCGTCATGGATGACGCGCAGCTTGACGATGGCCTCAGCGAGGGTCTGGTCAGCGGGTGTCCCTACCGCTCGCCCTAGGGCCCGTGCTTGGGCGTGACGGGTCACCGGGTCCTGCACCGCCACCGTGGCGATCGCCCCCGGTTCTGAAAGTCGCTGGTCGATGCCGCTGAGTGGGTAGGCGGCATCCGCCCCGATGCGCTGGGCGATCGCGGAGCGCGGCTCCTCTTTGCCGTGCCAAAGCTCGCTACTAGGCGGGGGATCGTCCATAAATAGGGTCAGATGCCCTTGGTCGAGGTAGACCACCGCATTCTGCAGCGGCAGGCCCGCGAAGTAGAGAAAGTGGCTGCTGGCCCGGAAGGGGTAGCGGTTGGCGGGAAAGTTGCGGGCGGCAGCCCCCCCGGACCAGAGGGCGACTGGGGCCGCATATTGCTGGGCGAGCCGCTGGCGGCGGTGGCGCAGGGCAGCCGCCAAATCGGCGTCGGCGCGGGTGGGAGATAAAACCATGGGGTGACTCGTCTAGCCTTAGAAAGCGCTCTAGAGTTATTGGGGCGTAGCTCTAGTATGGCTTGCCCTTGTTTGAGGTTTCCAGGCAATTATCTCCTAGGCAGGCGGTGGCTGCAGAATCTGCCGAGGGCAATAGCGGCATCGAATCGCGCATCAGCCACAGGGTCGCGCTTCCCAACAGCATCACGGTGCAGACGAGGGCCCCCATCAGAAACTGCACCTGCGATCGCAGCCTGCGAATTTCTTGGTCAGATTGGGCGAGCATGGCGGGCGGGGCTGGCTGCCGTACCGATCGGCTTGGCAAGGCGGCAAGGGATAGGGGCACCTTACCCTCAGAGAGCAGGGCGATTTCGGCTTCTTCTAACTCCTCTAGCTCTTGCATCAGCTGGGGCAGCAGTTGCCCAGCGGTCACCTTCTTGTAGAGCCAGTTAGTTACCAAATCTGGGCACTTTTTGCGAAACCAGATAAACCCCACTACCTTAAAGACTGGCTTGATGCGGGGGGCGATCGCCTTGGTGGTGCGGTTTAAAAAGCGATTAGACAGCTTCTGGTCAATCACGTGCAGCGACCCAACGTCGTAGAGCCGGTCTAGGATGAGCTTAATGGTTGATTCTTCAGCACGAAACACCTCCTCCAGCAGGAGGGACACATCATGCATGCGCTCGGCCCGCATGCGCTTTTGCTGAAGAGAAAGATCCGGTAGGGTGCTGCGGTTGCTCACGCGCGGCCTTGGAGTTGCAGTTCTAAGTCGAACATATCATACCCAAATGCCGCGCTGATACTATCTATAGGGCAGTGTGCAAAGGGGCTAGACGAAGTCGGCCCGGTTAATGCTGCCAAGGGCGGTATTCTGCAAAAGCATCGCGTTGGTGCGGCCCACCTGAATCATAACGCCGCCCCTCGCCCTTCGGAAATTGAGCCGATTAAAGCTGACGCGGCCCAGCACGATTTTGTCCTGGCCATTGCGGAAGTCGGCGACGATATCCAATCCCGCCCCTGCCTGCAGCTGAACGCGATCGCGGCCTACGCCGGTTCTAATGACGTCCACGCCACCCCCGCCCGAGAAGATGTCGTTTCCCGCGTCCCCGACCAACACGTCGTTGCCGCCCAGGCCAAATAAGCGATCGTTACCGATACCTGCCAGCAGGCGGTCGCTGCCGCTGCCCCCCAACAGAAGATCGGCGCCGCTGCTGCCAATCAGGGTGTTTCTGCCAAGGGTCCCCAGCAGAACGTCATTGCCGGGTCCGCCGTTAAGCAAATCGTTTCCGGGGCCCCCAGTGAGGCGATCGCGCCCCGGTCCGCCGATGAGGATATCATTTCCCGGTCCGCCGACCAGCACGTCTCTTCTTGGGGTGCCGATGATGCGATCGTTTCCCAGAAGATTACTGGCGGTAAAGTTGGGGCCGGAGTCAGCAGAGGCTTTGGCCCGACTATTGGTCAAGCCGCTCAAAAACTGAGGTTCGTCCGGTGAGTCTGAGACATCTATAGGGCCCGAGAGGGCTGCTAGATCGCTGGAGCCTGGGATACCGCCACTCAGTGAAGACATGACACTTCAAGTAATGGATAGGTTGCTAACCGGGACAATTAATATACAGCCTATAGCCCTATAGCGGTAGGGGGCGGCAGGCCCCCACCCAAAGAGAGGCTACCTCTAGTGGTTTAGACGAAGTCGGCCCGGTTGATGCTGCCGAGGGCAGTATTCTGCAGGAGCATGGCGTTCGATCGACCAATTTGAATCAACACGCCGCCTCTAGATCTCTGGAAGTTGAGCCGGTTGTAGCTGATGCTACCCAGGATGATTTTGTCCTGCCTGTTGCGGAAGTCGGCAACCACATCTAATCCAGCACCGCGTTGCAGTCGAATGCGATCGCGCCCGCCTCCGGTGCGAATAGTGTCGCTGCCGGCTCCGCCTGTAAAGATGTCGCTGCCCGCTTGACCCACTAGAAGATCGTTGCCAGCACCGCCGTTGATGTTATCGTTGCCAGCACCGCCGAACATGCGATCAGTGCCACTGCCACCAAACATATTGTCGTTGCCAGCACCGCCGATAAGGGTATTGTTGCCAGACACACTAAGAAGGTTATCGTTGCCAGCGCCGCCGTTAACAATGTCATTACCGGGTCCACCGATGAGGCGATCATTGCCGCCCAAACCAATGATGATGTCGTTACCGGCGGCGCCATTAAGAACGTCCCGTTGGGCAGTACCAACTAAGCGGTTGTCGCCATTTAAATCGGGGGTCTGAGTAATCTCTAGATCGTAGTTAGTCGTTACAGTACCCAACGTTCGGCCTACAACAATGAAGTAATTACCTGACGATAAATTTGCAGAGAAGCTACTTGATGTAGAAAAACGTCGTGCGACATCTTCGCCAATGTCAACAACATTATTATTGTTATCATCAGAGATAATTTGCACTGGCGTTGTTGCCGTTTCATTCCTTACAAGAACACCAATATTGCTGTCATTGGTTAGACGAAACCGATAAAAATCAGTTTCGTCTAAGTCACCTACGTAATCCCTCAAGCTCACTCGCCCTGAAAGGACACCAATATTTTGAGCCTGCAAAATATCATTGCCAGGATCAGCCGGGCGATTACTCGGATCTAGTGTTGCTGATAGACGAAGCGTATATGGGTTGGAAGCTGTAGAGAAAGTCTGTAATTCAATGAAGTACGTCCCGGCAGGTAAAGATTCCGAGAAGCTTTCCGTACTTCCAAAAATTCCATTGACGACCTCCTCGTTACCGTCAACAATATCGTTGTTGTTTAGATCGGCAACTAAATTTGCCCTGAGCGAACGACCGCTAAAGAATACTGAAATGTCGGCGTTTTGGGTCAGCGTGAACTGATAGTAAGCAATACGATCAGTGGAGTCAAAGGTATCATTAATAGTCCGATTTCCGAAAAGAGCTCCGAGATTATTCGGAGTTGCTAGAGAGTTGTCTAGTTGAGAAACCAACGCTACGAGCTCCAGAGTAGATGTACATGGTAGTCCTATATGAAGCGGGCGATTTAGTATCGCTGTGAGCTAAATAGGAATAGCCGTTGTGTAATTTATTGCATAAACTCATCCGTACTTAGGCGAATTGTTGCAAAGTCGAAACAATTGGACAAAGTCAAAATCTCCAAGTGGGTTGCACCAGCGCTTAAATCCAGACTAAAGTCATTCAAAAGAATGCCATACTGCAATAATGTGGCTCATCTCGGATATTGCATCAGGGGTGGAATGATGAGAGAAAAGAGCGTAAAACCTATAGATAGCAAGAACGATGGAAACAATTCTTGCCCACGCCCAAGGGCTAGTGTACGCCCTGGCTCAGTTGATACCGTCGCCTACCAAAGCGATAGCTTGCAAGTGATGCTGGGACTGTTTTTGCAAGCGCAGGGGTAGTCACTGCCAGAGCATGTCAAAGCGAATGGCTGCGGGAAGCTCACTTTATTTCAGCAAGAGCGCACTACCTGAGCCGAGCTAGCAGCAGTGCCAGAATAGAGATGTTGGCCCTTAGACCTAAACGCTATCAACATGTCCCTCACCCGCTACAAATGGACCCTCGATCGCTACCACAGCGCCATCACCGCTGGTCTGTTCGACGGCCAATCCGTAGAGCTACTAAAAGGAGACATCATCCTTATGGCCCCCGAGCGGGAAGCCCATGCCTGCTATAGCAGCGACAGCGCCGAATACCTACGTCAGCTTCTCGGCTCCCGCGCCGCCGTTCGAGAAGGTAAACCCATCACCCTCTCTGATGACTCCGAGCCCATCCCCGATATCGCGATCGTCCAGCCTCCTCTCCGGCGCTATCTAGAGCACCACCCCTATCCCTCGGACATCTTCTGGCTAATCGAGTACTCCAAGACCACATTGGCAAAAGACCTCGGCCCTAAAAGGCAGCTCTACGCCGAAGCTGGGCTTCAAGAGTATTGGATATCAGACTTAAAGAACCGGCAGCTCAGAGTATTCCGTGACTTGTCCCGAGGCAGTTATCAAACCGAGTTAGCCCTTGCAGAAGGGACAATCTCCCCACTCGGTTTTGTCGATGTCGCCATAGCCGTACAGCGGCTATTTAGCTGAGCTGCTTAGTTGAGTTCCCCTTAGCGGTGCTAGGCATGTCGGCGCTTGACTGCGCGTGACCTTTAGGCAATCCCCCGGGTCCTAAAGGTGACGTTAGAGCCATCGTTGAGCTGCTCCAACACCAGCAGCGGCGTCGGCTTTGCCGACTGGTCCCAGCTAATGGTGACAATGCGCCCCTGGAGGGTGGGTTGCCAGGTGGCGTGGTCTGTTGTCGGGCTCATGTAGGCTTCCAGGCAATCCACCACCTGGCGCACGGTAACCGAGGTGGCCTGCATCGGCAGCTTAAACAGGCGAATCTGAATCCGAAACAGCACCCCGTTGCGCGATCGCCGCAGGCCCCGTAGGCTGTACTCTACGTCAAAGGTACAGACAATTTGTCGTCCCGAGCGGGTAGCGATGCCCACCACCTGCTGGGTTGGCCCCTCCCGCAGGGCAAGGGCGATCTGGTCTCTGACCTTG
>JBCCAG010000927.1:0-1635 GCA_039814955.1 Cyanobacteria bacterium P01_A01_bin.135 | reverse complement strand
GCGTCCATGCGGTCAATGCGCTCGATGATCAGCGTCAGCTGCTGCTGATTTTCTGGGGGGATGGTGCTGCCGATGTCTTCTTTTAACCATTCGCTGAGGTTACGAATGCTGCGTAGCGGCGCTTTGAGATCGTGGGACGCGACATAGGCAAACTGGTTGAGGTCTTTGTTTCGCTCCTCTAGGTCCACCGTCATGCGGCCAAGGGCGCCGTTAAGTTTTGCTAGCTCCTGGGCGCGCTCCGCTAAGGCTAGCTCAGCTCGCTTGCGCTGGGTAACTTCCACCACCGTGCCAATAAAGCGCTGCGGCTTTTTGCTGTGCGTGAAATAAGCCTGCCCCCTAGCCTTAATCCAGCGCTCTACCCCGTCTTCAACACCAATCGTCCGGTACTCGACCTCATAGCTGCCGTTGCCTGAGGGCGACAGGGCTGCATTCACAGCCTGCTCTACGCGATCGCGATCGCTCGGGTGGACTGCTTTGAAAAATAGCTCAGTTGTCACCTCAGTGTCTGGGGTCACCCCAAACATCGCACGGCATTCGTTGTCCCAGGTAATTTCGTTGATGGCCAGGTTCCAATCCCAAATCCCTAGGTGAGCTGAGGCCGTGGCAATCCGCAGCCGGTCTGCTTGCTTTTGCAGGGCAAGCTTGCAGCCGTCATACCCTCGGTATTGCTCGTGAACCACGGACTCGATGGCATGTTGCAGGGCGGTAGCGGTGAGCTGCGGCCTCACCAGGAAGTCTTGGGCCCCGGCCTTCATAACTTTGACGGCGCTTGACGCGCTGTCGTCTTCAGCTACCACCACAACGGGTAGCCATGGCTCGCTGAGGTCTAGCTTTGCCAGAAACTCCACCGCGCTGATGTCCGGCAGGTCGTTGCTGAGCAGTACCGCATTAATCTGATGTTGTTCATAGAGGGCGAGCCCCTCGGCCCCTAAAGCGGCCTCAAAAATGGTACTGGTGTGGTGACTTTGGGAGAGATACTGCCGGTAGGTCTCCCTATCCTGCGGCTTATCAATAATAAGTACTGTGTATGATAGCCGAGACGATGGCTGGTCCATGGCTGCTAGCCCCTTGTCAAGCGCGCTTTATGACATATCCCTGCCTGGATACCTTGATTCGGTCTGCGATTCACACCGAACTCGGGGCTGCATTTGGGAGCTATTTTGCCCCAAGTGCTTGACTCGCTGCGCAGCGGGTCAGCCTAAAAAGAAACAATATGTTTCTTAAAATCGATGGGGCTGCAGCCGAAGAAACAGCTTGGCAGAGCAGGGCCGAGACGCTATCCACTCATCATAGGGCAGCTTCTAAGGCCACTCCTTGAAATCTATCTAACGTGCTAGGTTGACGTACCTACGGCTGCTCTGCTCTTGGGCTTCAAGCGGCCCAGGCGTCCCGAATTGCCGCTGGCGTCGTCCCTTGCTGCCGGAGCGATCGCAGACTGCGGGCCCCGTCCCGCTTCGCTAGCCGCCGTCCGGTTCCATCTCGCACCAGCGGGCAGTGGTAGAACGCCGGTATCTGCCACCCCAGCGTCCGATAGAGCAAAATCTGCTTTGCCGTAGACAGCAGCAGGTCCTCCCCCCGCACCACCTCTGAGATGGCCATAGTATGATCATCTGCCACCACCGCCAGCTCGTAGCT
>JBCCAG010000484.1:0-3788 GCA_039814955.1 Cyanobacteria bacterium P01_A01_bin.135 | reverse complement strand
CCGGAGTCTCATAATTATGAATAATTCACCTGCGGTGCGGGTATTTCTGCCAGCGCTACTGATCTCTAGCGGTCTTTTTACCTGTTTGACCCTACCGCTGGCCCTGCACCAGTCAAATACGATTCGCGTCAATATTCCGTTTGTTTTTCAGGGCGATGTTCCCCCCATCTTTCACCCCGACCGGCGGGACATTGCGATTCGCTACGTCGGTATCTCAATTTTGCTCAGCGTTGCCGCGGGCTTTACCAGCGTAGAACTATCCCGCAGGCAGCAGCGGGTTGATAAGCGCTTGGATAGACGCTTAGACGAACTACTCGATACGGGCGAAGAGGAGCCGGCTGGCGACGTCAGCGCCATGGCCCTAGCGCTGCCCGATACGCTGTCTGCGGGCCAGCTGGCGATGGCCTCAGAAACGGCCAGCCACCTACTGGACACAATTCGCTGCCGGATCGCAGCCCCGGATACCAGTCTGCAGCAGGCCGATTTGAGCAACGCGGATCTAACCGCCGTAGATTTTAGCTGCGCCAACTTAAATCAGGCCGATCTTTCGGGGAGTCTATTGACCGAGGCCCGCCTAGCAGAGGCCGATTTGCGCTATGCGACCCTCCAGCGCAGCACCTTGGTGCAGGTCAATTTGCAGCAGGCCAACTGCGCCTATGCCCAATTTCAAGATGCCGACTTGACTCGGGCCGATCTACAACAGGCCAACCTTATCGGCGCCGACCTGACGGGAGCTAATTTGGAGGGAGCCCAGCTCCGCCGTACCCTCTATGACTCCACCACCAAGTTTCCCCAGGGCTTTAAGCTGGGGGAACACGAACTCTATTGGGTGGGACCAGAAGCGCCCCTGTGGGGCTTAGATTTAAGTCATGCCAACCTTTCAGGGGCAAACCTACAGGGGGCTATTCTGACGGGAACGGTGCTGGCTGGCGCCGATCTATGGGGCACGAACCTAGAGGGGGCCGATTTAACTAATGCCAACCTCTCGGGCGCAACGATGACGGGAGCCTGTCTGAAAGGCGCAAACTTAACGGGGGCCGCTCTGCGCTACACCAACTTGACGAACGCCAACTTGATCGACGCCGATTTGACGGATGTCGATTTAACCGACACGGTTTTAGAAGGGGCTCAGATGGCCGATGGCGACCAGCTGCCGTCACCCAGCAGCGATTGACGGCATAAAGGGGCCCTAGCGTAAAAACTCCTCTGGCGTTGCTGGGGCTGTGGTGCGGCGATCGCCCGGGCGCTCTAGGGTGACGGGGTTAGGGGGCTCTGGCTGAAGCACGTAGCGGCGTCCCCAGCCGCCGTTGATGGCCTGGGGATCCTCCCTTGGTGGTCCCACCTGATCGCCTGGTAGGGGCACATCGTCGACCTGAGTAATCTCAGCGTAGGGAATGCCCTCAATGGTTCGCCGCAGCAGGGATTCGTCTAGCCGTCTCTGGCGAATGCTCAGCCGCTGCTGCAGCTCTGCTAGATCTTTCGTCGGGGTGGGGATAGTGATGAACACCACCGTATCCTCCGGTTGAACCGACCAGTCTAAATCACTCTGCCGCTGCCAGGCTTCTAGAATTTGGCCGTCGGCATCCGGCTGCCATAGGTCTAGCTCAGCCTGCCACGCGCCGTCTGCGATTCGGACGACGCGGTAGTCTAGCAGAGAATAGACTTGCCGCCCCGTAGGGTTCTGGGCCACAGGCTCAGTCAGCGTCAGGTGGCGAAGGGCCGCCACCGCTACCGGGGTATCGTTAGGCAACCCAATTGCCCCGGACACCTGATAGCGCCCTGGTGCATTCAGCTTCGTAACCTCCATGTCAGCGGAGACGGATAAGAACCGGTTGCGCAGCAGCCCGGTTGAGGCGCAGCTAGTTGTCAGCATCGTGGCGGCTAGTGCCGCTGCGGTGAGGGCAGCTCGCGTGGGAGATATCGGCAGCATTAGTTGAGTTAGTTGAAAAGAAAAAATAATCTTGGTTTACAGCATTTGCCATGGCGATGAATACGGAGGGTCAGCGGCGCTATTCCCCCGGTACCTCATGCAATTGGAAATTGCTATATCTGACCGTCTTTCCCCTATTTCCCTATGGACGGTTTCAATCAGGAACGGTGTTAAGAAGGTGTGCTTTACCTCATCAACGCAATGTTTAGTTGCCGTGAATTTAAGATAAACGCTCGGATCGCCGGTGGTCACGCTGATCGTATTAGCAGACGTCAAGGCGTCTTCTGAATCTTGCTCGAGCTAGCCCTAATGAGGCACATCGCTCAAGACGGCACGATCAAGGGCCATTGTCGTGGTCCTGTTTCCGCTAGGTGGCCCCACGTAAACCTCTCATTGCTGCCCTGATAAATGCTATGCGTTTACTCCGCCCGTATATCTTCACGGCTCGCCGCCGCGCTACCTGGATTTCTGCCCTGACTGTCGTCGCCGCGATGCTGGGTATGCCGGCGACAGCGCAGGTTCCCCAATGCGTAGCCCCCACCCCCGCCACCGGTTTTAACAGCACTCTCCATAGTTCGCGTGATGGGATGACATTGCAGCTGCCCTATTTGCCCAACGAAACTACCCAGTTACTTACGGAGAGCTGGGTGGCCTACCGCGATCGCTTCATCGCTGAGGATGGTCGGGTGATTGATTGGGAGCGCGCCGACCAGCACACCACCTCCGAGGGCCAGGCCTACGCTATGCTACGGGCCGTGTTCATTGATGACCGGGAGACCTTCCACCGCACCCTAGCCTGGGCCGAGGAAAACTTAGCCCGCCGCGATGCCGCGGGTCAGCTTACCGACAGCCTGTGGGCCTGGCGCTGGGGACAGCAGATGGGGCAGTGGGGCATTCTAGATGAGAACTTTGCCAGCGACGCCGACATCGACGCCATCACCGCGCTGCTGCTAGCGGCCAACCGCTGGGACTGCGCCCCGTACCGGGAGCTAGCGCTGCAGAAGCTGGCGGATCTCTGGGAGATTTCTACCCTAGATTTGCGTCAGGTAGACCGGGCCGAGGCCAGCGATCGCCTCCTGCTGCCTGGTCCCCGTGAGGCCTTTTTCCCCGAGCCAGACACCGTCATCCTCAACCCCTCCTACGTCGCGCCCTACGCCTTTCGGCTATTTGCCCAAGCCGACCCCAGCCGCGACTGGATGAGTCTGGTAGACAGCGGCTACCGAATGCTGGAGGAGGCCAGCGACGTCTCCCGCAGGGGGTTGCCCGGCGACTGGGTGCGGTATGACCCCCGGCGCGATCGCTATCGGTCTATCCCGCGCTCTTTCGACTCCAACATCAGCAGCAACTACAGCTTTGACGCCTTCCGCGTCTGGTGGCGGGTTGCCCTCGATGCCGCCTGGTACCGGGAGCCCCGGGCCTTCCAGTATTTAGAAACCCACTCGGCCTACCTACAGAAGCTCTGGCAAGAGGATCAGGCCATACCTGCCCGGATTAGCCGCCGGGGACGGGCCTTGGTCGACTACGAGGCCACCTCACAGTACGCCATGCTGTACCCGGCCTTTCGCCTGATTGAACCGGAGCTGGCAGCCCAAATACGTGACCAAAAGCTAATGCCCAACTACAGCCGGGGCTTTTGGGACAACGACGCTGCCTACTACACCCATAACCTTGCTTGGTTCGGCCTCCTGCCCCTAGAGCGCCCTTCCTTCTCCTCAACCTACCGCTATTCCCTTCCCCCCCTGCCCTAAGACCTGGGTAAGGGCTACCCCGCCCTTACCACAGGCTGTCCACCGCGCTTATCCTCTGTGCTACCACCCATGCCCCTGATCACTACCCTATTTCGCTGGCTGCGGCTGCT
>JBCCAG010000741.1:0-2419 GCA_039814955.1 Cyanobacteria bacterium P01_A01_bin.135 | reverse complement strand
GGCGGACCCCCACTCCTCCCGGCGGGGCTTCTGGTGGAGCCACATGGGCTGGCTGCTGAGGCCCCAAGCGAGCCTATTTGACATTGAGTACCACGGCCAATATGCCCCTGAGCTAGTCCGCGATCGCTACTACCGCTGGTTAGGACGCAACTTCTTGGTATTGCAAGTTGTGCTTGCAGCGCTGCTATACAGCCTAGGGGGATGGCCCTTCGTCGTTTACGGCATCTTTGTGCGGGCGGTGCTCCTGTGGCATGCGACCTGGTGCGTCAATTCAGCGACCCACTACTGGGGCTACCGCAACTTCAACATCGCCGATGATGCTCGGAATCTCTGGTGGGTTTCCCTAATTACCTACGGGGAAGGCTGGCACAACAACCACCATCGCTTCCCCCGAGCGGCCCAAACCGGCTGGCGCTGGTGGGAGCTAGACGTTACCTGGGCTACGATTCGGCTCCTGCAGCAGTTCGGGCTGGCCCAGAAGGTGAGGACCATTCCTGTAGACAAGGCAGACTTACGAACACAGGCAAACTTAAACGGTAATTCACGGAAGATCTAGGGCTTTATCAGCTTGGTTTAAGCAAGTGCCCCCATGCTAGAAATAGACCACTAACCCCATAGGCTTCGTGCTTAATCCTGCGCCCTAGTCCTAGCCTCTAATTCGTGGTCTACTGCCCTATGGGGCACCATTCCCCTGTGGCTACAGTCAATAGCCCTTATATCTAGGTGCGTAAGCTGTCCCAATACCCTATTACTGCCCTATGTCTTTCCTTCAAAATTCTTCACCCGCCTTAGTCGCTGTTCTCGTTGGCATTGCCGTGGGCTGCTCCGCCCCCGCCCCCAGAGCCACCCAGGAAGCAACCCCCGACACGACGGCCGCGGCTCCTACAGCAACGCTAGAGGCTGAGGAGACTGAGGACGCTGTTGAGGCGACTTCTGTTCAAGCCGATGCTAGTTCAGCGACGGCGCCCGCGGCTGTCTTCGCTGAGGACGGCGTTGCTATCCGCGGCGCCGACCCGGTGGCCTACTTCACTCAGGGCGAATATGTCTCTGGCAGCGCCAACTATACCTATGACTGGGGCGGGGCAACCTGGCAGTTCGCCAGCGCTGAGAACCGCGACCTATTCGCTAGCAGCCCCAACGAGTATGCGCCCCAGTACGGCGGCTTCTGCGCTTGGGCCGTTAGCGAGGGGTACACCGCACCCGTAGACCCGACGGCCTGGGAGATTGTAGATGGGAAGCTGTACCTCAACTTTGACCAAAGAATCCAGCGGCGCTGGCAGCGCGACATTCCGGGTCACATTGCCAGGGCGGATCAAAATTGGCCCAGCGTTTTGAATAACTAGCCTAAGCTGGTATCTGCCCAGTTGCTTTAGTCCAACTGCCCTATTCACAGGCAAGATGGCTATCTACGGCGGCGCTGACGACTTGCTTTGATGCCCAGCCGGTTTGGCAGCAGGGCCACCAGGGTGTGGGGCGCTGGGCAAGAGACCACCAGCACCGCCGCCAACGGCCCGTAGCCCACCAGCAGCATCGCCCAATCAGTAATTCTTCATCGCCCGGGCAATTTCGCGATCGCTTTGGCGACGCTTCAAGGTCTCCCGCTTGTCGTGCAGCTTCTTGCCGCGAGCCAGGGCGATGGTGGCTTTAATCCAGCCCCGCTGCAGGTAAAGCTTCAGCGGCACTAAAGTCAGGCCCTGCTGCTCCGTTTTACCGATCAGCTTACGGATTTCCTGACGGTGCAACAGCAGCTTGCGGGGGCGGCGGGGGTCGTGGTTGAAGTACTGGCTGGCGGTCTTGCTAGGGGAGATATGCACGTTGTGCAGCCAGGTCTCCTCATCGCGGATATCGGCGTAGCCATCCCGTAGGTTAACCCGACCTTCACGGATCGACTTCACCTCCGTGCCTAGCAGCTCCAACCCCGCCTCATAGGTCTCCAAAATCTCGTACTGAAACCGGGCCTGGCGATTGTCCGCCACTAGCTTTTGTCCTTCTGCCATGGGTCTTCCTCCTCTTTATGCCAACGCTGCTCCACCACCTATTCCACCACGATGCACCACTCGTGCAGCTCATACTTAACACAGCTAGCCTGAATCAGCGGATCTTGAGCCACAATCGCTTTGGCGTCTGTTAAAGAGTCAGCCTTAAATAGCAGCATCCCGCCGCCGTACTCAGCCCAATAGCCTGTCCGCGCCTCGTGCCCATTGGCGATTAGCTCCGCAACATACTGCTTATGGGCCGGGACGAACTTGTCAAACGTGGCTTTGTCGACAACGCCGCACTCTATTTTGACAAACCAGGGCATGGGACGACCTCGGCAACTAGGACTAGATCGCTATTGTAGGCGCTAGTTTGCCCGCTGCCACAGCCGCACAATCTCGGTGAGGGTTTCTTGGGACGGGGTTTCGGTGGCTGGGGGTGG
>JBCCAG010000304.1:0-5060 GCA_039814955.1 Cyanobacteria bacterium P01_A01_bin.135 | reverse complement strand
GTGGGGCAAAAAATTGCCATCACCTCCCCCGTCGCCCAGACGACTCGCAACCGTCTGCAGGGCATTCTCACCCGGCCCGAAGCGCAGATTATCTTCGTCGATACCCCCGGCATTCACAAGCCCCACCATCAGCTGGGCAAGGTGCTGGTGAACAACGCCCGCACCGCTATTGGCGCGGTGGATGTGGTGGTGCTGGTGGTGGATGGTTCCGTACCCGCTGGCCGGGGCGATCGCTTCATTGTGGACCTGCTGGCCCAGAGCAAGCAGGCGGTGCTGGGGTTGAACAAGCTAGATCAGCGCCGGGAGGACGCCGAGGCGGTGCGGGCCAGCTACGGGGCGATCGCCGAGGAGAAGGGCTGGCCGATGGTGGAATTTTCTGCCCTCACCGGAGAGAACCTGGACAACCTGCTGGTCCATCTCGTGAAGCGGCTAGACCCCGGCCCCTACTACTACCCCCCAGATCTGGTCACCGACCAGCCGGAGCGCTTCATCATGGGGGAGCTGATTCGTGAGCAGATCCTGCTACAGACCCGGGAGGAGGTGCCCCATTCCGTGGCGATCGCCATCGACCGTGTGGACGAAGAGCCAGAGATTACCCGCATCTTGGCGACGGTGCATGTGGAGCGCATGTCGCAGAAAGGGATTTTGATTGGCAAAGGCGGCAGCAAAATTAAGCAAATTGGCATCGCCGCCCGAGAGCAGATTCAAAAGCTGGTGATGGGCAAGGTTTACCTAGAGCTGTTTGTGAGAGTGCAGGAGCGCTGGCGGCAGTCCCGCAGCCAGCTTGCCGAATTCGGCTACCGACCTGAAGAGTAGGGAAACCCGCACTCGCACGTGTCAAGCAAAATTTACAAATAGAAATAATTGTGTTACATTTAGTAATATACAAATGGCGCTGACGCATTGTCGCAGTTGAGGTATGAGGCCTTAGGGCAGGCTCCTTCGAGCGATCGCTCTGGATTCGGCAGCTTGGCGCATCAAGAACCAGGAGGTTTAACACCCATGTTTTTACTACTTATTTCTCTTTTTGTAGCGGGCTGGGTTGCAGTTGCGGTGATTGGCACCCAGGCATACTACCGGGGCGAGCAGGTGAAGCCCATCCATGAGCGTAACTGGAACTCCCAGGAGTTTGAGACGGTTGCTCAAATTGTCACCGGCACCGAGACCAACTTTGCCCAGCGCGTACCGGCCTACAGCGGCGATGCCTACAGCAGCGCTAACCTCAACAGCTAACGTCCGAAGCTAGATAATCTACAACGCAAGCGCGCCGCTCTCAATGGGAGCGGCGCGCTTGTACTAATGCGGTAGCCCCGGCAGGCCATCCAGGCTAGCGGCATTTTTCTTTTGCCGGTACTGCTCTAAGCCCGCTGGCCCCTTGGCTTTGCTCCAGGTGACTAGGGTGTCGCGATCGCCTACATAATCGTATTCTGGGACGCTGTAGCCGCAGGAGTCAGCGATGCGAGTGATATTCGCGCGAATAATCGACCGGACGCCAGGATAGTCGGGAAATTGGGGGCGCAGTTGCTCAAACGCTCCACCTGAGCTACCTTCAGAGCCGCCCATGGGTAAAAGCACCTCCCCCCTGCCGTACAGCCGCAAGATCTGTGGCGGGCCGGAAAAGGCGCAAAACATGAAGGTGATGCGCCCATTTTCCTGCAGGTGGGAAATCGTCTCCACGCCGCTCCCTGTCAGGTCGAGGTAGGCCACTTGGTGATCGCCCAGGACTCTGAAGGTGTCCATTCCCTTGGGAGAGCAGTTGACCAGACTGTCGGCTGACAACGGGGCCGTTGCTACAAAAAACAGCTGCTGTGTCTCAATCCAATCGGCTAGCGCTGGCGTGATCTCGCTGTAAACTTTGCCCATGGGCTTGCCCCAAACTCCTGTACAGCGATATTAAATCACACATGAATCAGGAGGGTAAGGTCAAGCCCTACTCTCAAAAGGGACTTCAAAGATGGCTGCGTCAATCCAGGATGGGCATTTCCTGATGACAGCTGCCGCAGCGCCAATAAACTTGGCCAGCCCGCACATGCCTGAGGAGGACATCAGAGCAGCATAGACAGCTACGACGACCGCTAACTGCGGCTGCGATAGGGGCAGTGTGCCGCCGGAAGCCAGGAGCAAAGGGGCTAACAGCGTGGTGAAGCGGCAGCGGTGAAGCGGGAAGCAAAGTATTCATTTATCGTTACCTTAAAGAGGACAAAGGCACGGCGATGAACTGCCTATTGTGAAAGCATGAAGCTTTTTAGCGAAAGGTTCGCTTTCACAAAGTAAGTCTGGTCTGGGCGATCGGGCTACTGATAGTGCCAACCGCAAAGTGTCGCAGTGCCGCGGGCTGACTGAATAGCTGCATTAAGCGGCGCTATGCTTGGAAGTTTCTTACAAAGGACAATCTCACGCGCCGCCAGCTCATAACCAGTCATTCAAAGAAATTAAGCAAACTGAATTTTTCAGAATTAGGGGATGCCAGAAATGGCTAAAATTTTGTTTTTATAAACTGGTGATACTCCTCACAAGATCTACAGTAACGGGAAAAATTAAATAATGCTAGCGTTTCAAAACGTTTCGTTAACTTGCGTCAAGGAAGGTAAATCTGTGGTATTTCACAGTTCATAAGCGATTGCAGAATCTCTATATAACCTTTCAGGCGTAATTAGGGTTCAGGCGTAATTAGGGCATAGCCAAACAAAGCACAAACTTGGCTTCATCCACTGGCCAGCTGCCATGCGCTGAGTAGGGGTAAAATTGCGAAACTTCTTTTAACTCAATGGCTTACGCTACCTCTGAGTCCTGCTATTAGAGTGAACATTCCCCCGGACAACTATCTGCCTTTTGCTCAATTGTTATAAAGCTTCATGCTGACTGCTTGGTGCGCTCTATCTAGAGAGAGTTTCGCTAAGCCTGCATCCGGTTTCAGCACTGCGCTTTTCACGTCAACGAAATGCGAGGAATGGTCTCCTTGCTTCCTTTGGCAGTATGTCCAATGTAGATTAGACCGCAGAAGCGGCTGAGGTGGAGGATTTAATTAGGTCTATCCACTGGGTGGCTAGGGCATTGGCAAAGCAGGTGGAAGTTGACCAGTGGTCTTGTAGCTGCTGGAGCACCGTCTGATCCAGGTTTGGGTAATTGTCCGCGATCCAGTCACTTTTATCCGCGAGCCAGTGCTTAACAATCGCAGGCGTCACCTCTAGGTGAAACTGAAAGCCATATACCTTGGGACCGATGCAGTAGGCCTGGTGGCGACAGGTGGAATTTGACATCAGCAGGGTGGCCTTGGGGGGGAGGTCGAAGGTGTCGAAATGCCACTGCATCAGGTGGAGCTGGGGCGGCAGGGCCTTGAGCCAGGGCAGGGTCACCTCGGGGTGGATGTTGACCGGCGTGAACCCCAATTCCGGGGCGCTGTGGGGGTAGACCCAGGCCCCGAAGGTTCGGGCGATCAGCTGCGCCCCTAGACAGATGCCCATCACCGGCTTGCCTGCAGCGTGGAATTGGCGAATCAGATCGACCACCTGGCGAAGGTGGGGGAACCCGACATCGTCAGCGGCATGCATGGAGCCCCCCAACACAATCAGGCTTTGGTAATCGGACTCCACAGGCGGCTGGGGAGACTGGAGCGGTAGCCAGGGGTGAAGCTTGGCCCCTTTGGCAGCTAAGAACTCCCCCAGCAGCCCAATCGGGTCTATCGGACTGCTTTGAATCACCAGAATATCCAAGCGATCGCCTCCCAATGCTCGCCTCTATTAAAAGGTCGATTCGGCGCGTGCCCCGTAGCTGAGGCTACAAATGCGCGGGTTGAGGCTTGGTTTACTGAGGGCAGCTTAAGACCGGTGGATGACGAGGAGGCAGTTGTGGTAGGAGCTTTGGAGCGCAAGAGTCAGTTAGCGGAGAAGGCCAAGGAGCTGGGCCTCAAGTTCTTTTTGGTGTCCTACACTGACCTACTGGGGGGTACCCGGGCCAAGCTGGTACCTGCTTCTAAAATTGCCTCCGTGGAAGCCGATGGGGCCTTTTTTGCTGCCTTCGCCTCCAACCTGGGCCTAGGCCCTGAAGCCGCCGAGATCGCCGCCATCCCTGACCCCGATTCTCTCATTCAACTTCCCTGGGAGCCCACGGTGGGCTGGGTCGCCAGCGACGTATATTTTGAGGGAGAGCCTTTCCCTGCCGCACCGCGGGTGATTTTGAACCAGGTGCTGGATAAAGCCGCTAGTCAGGGCTACACCTATAAGGCGGGGGTAGAGGCGGAGTTCTTTTTGCTGAAGCAGACGGAGAAGGGCTATGCGATCGCCGACGACCGCGACACCGCCGAGCGGCCCTGCTACGACCAGCTCAACTTGATGCGCCAGTTCGACCTGATTTCCCAGGTGGTCACCTACATGGAAGACCTAGGCTGGGAGCCTTACCAGTGCGACCATGAAGACGCCAACGGCCAGTTTGAGCTCAACTGGGGCTATGCCGATGCCCGCACCACGGGCGATCGCCACGTCTTTTTCAAATATATGGTCAAGACCCTGGCGGAGCAGCGGGGCCTGGTGGCTACCTTCATGCCCAAGCCCTTTAGCCATATCACCGGCAGTGGTGGCCATGTGCACAATAGCCTCTGGTATGAGGACATCAACGTATTCGATAAGGGGGCTGATGAGGGCGGACTGTCTCCAGTAGGCTACCAGTTCCTGGCGGGGGTAATGGCCCACGCCAAAGGCCTCACCGCCCTGTTTGCCCCCACGGTCAACTCCTACCGCCGCCTGCAGGCCCGCATGACTGCCTCCGGCAGCACCTGGACGCCGCGCTACATCTCCTATGGGGGCAACAACCGCTCCCACATGCTGCGCATTCCCGAAGCGGGGCGGTTCGAATGCCGCCTGGTGGATGGGTCAGCGACGCTGTACCTGGCGCTGGCGGGCATTTTGGCGGCGGGGCTGGACGGCATGGACAAAAAGATGGACCCCGGCGATCGCATTGACGAGAACCTGTTCTCCCGCGGGACGGAGTTCTCAGACTTAGAGGTGCTGCCGGGGTCGCTGTATGAGGCGATGCAGGCCTTTAAGCAGGATGACCTGCTGCTG
>JBCCAG010000802.1:0-2191 GCA_039814955.1 Cyanobacteria bacterium P01_A01_bin.135 | reverse complement strand
TCGTAGGGGTAAGATAGGCATCTGCGCCGCCAAACTTAGTTCAATGTATTTAGCCTGTCTGCAGCTCTACCAATTCCGCAACTACGCCAGCCAGACGGTGACCTTCAGCGCCCCCAAAACCATTGTGGTGGGCAATAACGCTCAGGGAAAATCCAACCTGCTAGAGGCGGTGGAGCTATTGGCTAACCTGCGATCGCACCGGGCGCTGCGAGACCGGGAGCTGGTGCTAGAGGGTGCTACCGAGGGCCGCATTGACGCCCGCCTAGTGCGCGACAGTGGCCCCGTCAACCTTGCCATGACCCTGCGCAAGAGTGGGCGACGCACTGTGGCGGTCAATGGAGAAGCCCTACGGCGGCAGCTCGACTTTTTGCCGTTGATGAATGCAGTACAGTTCTCTAGCTTGGACCTGGAGCTGGTGCGGGGAGCCCCCAATGGTCGGCGGCAGTGGCTCGACACCCTGCTAATGCAGCTGGAGCCCGTATACGCCTACATCTTGCAGCAGTACAACCAAATTCTGCGACAGCGCAACGCCCTGCTCAAGCAGTCCGACGCCCCACCAGACCCGTCGCAGATGGCCCTATGGGATGCGCAGATGGCGGCGGCGGGCACCCGCGTCATCCGCCGCCGGAACCGAGTACTGCAGCGGCTAGCCCCCATTGCCCAGGAGTGGCACCAGGCCATCAGCCACGGCAGCGAAACCCTTACCGTCAACTACGCCCCCAACGTCGCCGCCGGCAGTGACGATCCCCAGGCGATTCAGGCGGCGTTCTTAGCTAAGATTCAGGAGCGGGCGGCGGCGGAGGTGAGCCGCGGTACCTCTTTGGTGGGACCCCATCGGGACGATGTGGAGCTGGTGATTGACGGCACCCCAGCCCGACAATATGGATCCCAAGGGCAGCAGCGCACCCTGGTCCTCGCCCTAAAGCTAGCGGAGCTGATGCTGATTGAAACGGTGGTGGGGGAGCCGCCCCTACTGCTGCTGGACGATGTGCTGGCGGAGCTGGACCTCACCCGACAGAACCAGCTGCTGGAGGCCATCCAAGAACGGTTTCAGACGATTATTACCACCACACATTTGGGGGCGTTTGACGCCCAGTGGCTACAGGCGTCGCAGATTTTACGGGTGGAGCAGGGGGCGATCGCCTCCCCGGTGAAATCCGGCGGGGGCGATCCCTCCCCCGATTAGCCCAGCAACAAGGTAACTCCCTCTAGAAACTGCTTATAACCAGTGCTGTTTAGCCTGGCAAAGAAGGTACCGGCTCTGCTGCGTCCTCGGTGGCCAGGTTCTGCCCTAGCTCATCCAGCATCCCCACCAGCTCCCGCTCAAAAGCTACCTGGGCGCGGTTCGTCTGCCCGCCTACGTAGAGGGACTTTTCGCTCCGCAGTACCCACACCTGGGAATGGGAGATGTAGCTCATGATCACCCCCACCATCAGTAGGCCAAACCCCAGATAAACCACCGGAATCCCCGGATCCGCCTTGATTTGCAAGCCGGTACTGCCCACCAGCTCATCTAAGTGCAGGGTGACCCCGTTCACCTGAGCTGACATCCCCTCCCGCAGGCTGCCCAGCAGCTCTCCGTCGGTGCCGTAGAGAAACAGCGTCCCCTTCAGGTCTTTGGCGACCACCGCCACCGCCTCGCTCAGGTCCGGCTTGGTGGGTACCCAGGTGCCCCAAATTTTGCCGTTCCCGGCTTCAAGCGGAGCCATAGGCAGCTGCAGGGTAGGGCTGTTGTTGACCCGCACCCTCACCCCGGCAATGCTCCAGTCCGCCTGATAAAAGGTGATGCCCTGGTAGCGCATGGGCTCATTGACATGGATGACCTTGTGGTGGAGGTCATGGCCTTCAGCATCCACCACGCTCAAGTCAGAGTAAAACTGGTCAATGGCCCCCGTCGGGGTGTAGTCAATCCAAAACCGGTTCACCCGCACCGCCCAGTCCGTGGGCAGCAGGCTCTTCGCCCAGGGGCCCGCTTCAAAGACGTTCTGCACCTGAAAGGTGTTGCCGCTAGGCACCATCTCTTGGGCAAAAAAGCCCGTCATCGATCCCGAAATGGCCCCTGCCAAGATAATCAGCATGCTGGCATGGACCACGATGGGGCCAATCCGGCCCGCGATTCCCTTGCGGGCATAGAGGCGATCGCCCTCTGTAAAGATGCGGTAGCGCCGCTGGGCTAGCATCTGCTCAATCT
>JBCCAG010000678.1:0-2699 GCA_039814955.1 Cyanobacteria bacterium P01_A01_bin.135 | reverse complement strand
GCTCTCAAACTTGAGGGAATCGGGTTTAGCCACGGTGCCGGGCCGCAGCCGCAGCACCCCGTTTAATAGCGCCAGGGCCGGAATTTCTCCGCAGGTGAGCACAAAATCTCCTAGGGATACCTCCCGCGTTACCAGATGCTGACGCACCCGCTCATCGACCCCCTCATAATGGCCGCACACTAGCACAAGCTGGTCCTGGGTACCCAACTGCTGAAACATGGCCTGGTGCATGGGCTCCCCTTGAGGCGTGAGCAAAATCACCTCGCGCGTCGGCAGCGCGGGCAGCGATTCTACAGCGGCAAATAAGGGGTCCGGCTTCATCAACATGCCTACGCCGCCGCCATAGGGCTCGTCATCTACGCGGTGGTGCTTATCAGTCGTAAAATCGCGCGGGTTCGTAATCTGAACCTCGGCGATGCCCCGCGAAAGTGCCCTGCCAACTAACCCAGATTTGAGCGGCGAGGCGAAAAAGTCCGGAAACAGGGTAACAATATCAAATCGCACAATAATCGTCGCCTAGAAGACTCAACAGCATAGCGCAGTTTGGTGCCCAGCCAAGCTGCAGTCGCCACCCCTACAATCAAGACCCATACCGATGGTTTGATCCCTTGCCTAAAAATACTTTGGTGGGATGTCTTTTGGTAACATAGCTTAGCTGACCTTACGCCAGTGCCTATCCCGTGATACCAACGTCAGCAGGGTATTGCGCTTTGGCGGCGTTGGTTCCGGTTCCGGTAAGTTTTGATAGCGACAGCCAGCTACATCGATTTATCCAATCCGCAAGGTTAGGGAAGGTTGGGGACTGGGCGCAGCTTGCTAGTTTGCTGGAATCATTTACACCCTCCAGTCTCCCATAGACCATGGTTCAACTTGTCGATCACCACCTCGATCAGCAGCGGATGCCCAGAAGCAAACAGCCTACCGTGATTATCATCGGCGGCGCAGAAGATAAAGTTCACGGCCGCCAGATTCTCAGTACCTTTTTTGAGCGCTGTGGCGGGAAAGACGCCGTCATTGCCATTATTCCCTGTGCCTCCCGTGAGCCTGCTGCCATTGGCGATCGCTACCGCAAGATCTTCACCGAGATGCAGGCTAAGGCCATCGAGATTCTAGACATCCGCGATCGCCGTGAAAGTGAAAAGCCCGAGTGGCACCAGTTCCTGGAGGAGTGCACCGGCGTATTTATTACCGGCGGGGACCAACTGCGGCTGTGCGGCCTACTGGCGGATACCGCCCTAATGGATACCGTTCGGCGGCGAGCCCAGCTGGGGGAAATTGCTCTGGCAGGCACCAGCGCCGGCGCGGCGATCATGGGAGAGCATATGATCGCGGGGGGCGGTAGTGGCGAATCTCCCAACCGCTCTTTGGTGGACCTCACCGATGGTCTCAATATTGTGCCCCAGCTGATCGTCGATCAGCATTTCCACAACCGCAACCGCATGGCACGGCTGATGTCGGCGATCGCCGCCTACCCCGATCGCCTCGGGGTCGGTATCGATGAAGATACCTGCATCATGCTGGGAGAGCAAACCTTTCAGGTGATCGGCAAGGGGACCGTAACGATCATCGACCCCGCGAAGCTAACCCACACGAGCTACCCCGACGTAGGAATGAGCGACCCCCTCAGCATTCACAACATGCGGGTCCATGTCCTCAGCCATGGCGACAGCTACGATTACCAGCGGCGGGAGATGTTGCCGCCCTCCTAAGGGCTTAGTCCAGAGATTAGCCCCAGAAAAATTAAAAGGCTTTTCAGACGTCTCATAGAGGCGCTTACGGGACAAAGCCGCGTCGGGCGACGGATGGACAATCGCGGGCGCTCTGATATACATTCGTTAAAACTTGTTAAAAATTGCTGTAGCTCTTAACGCCTGCTCTGTATCCGCTCGACGGGAGAGGCAAATTGTTCAGGGTGAACAGTTCGCCTCTCTTTACCTGGCTAAGACTAAGTAGCTAGGCTGCTCCTACTCGCTACATATCGCCTGACATACCATGAGGATTCTTAAAACTCAGACGCTCCGAGGCCCCAACTACTGGAGCGTTCGTCACCACAAGCTCATTTTGCTACGGCTCGATCTAGAGGAGCTTGCCGAGCGCCCCTCCGACCAAATCGAAGGATTTTATGATGGGCTGATTGAGGCGCTCCCTAGCCTTGTGGAGCATTTCTGCTCGCCGGGGGTGCGGGGTGGATTCCTCAAGCGTGTCACTGATGGCACGATGATGGGCCATATTCTAGAGCATGTGGCCCTAGAGCTACAGACATTGGCAGGGATGCCGGTTGGCTTTGGCCGCACGCGGGAGACGGCGACTGACGGCATCTACCAAGTAGTGTTTCAGTACGAGCACGAGCAGGCCGGGCGCTATGCCGGACGGGCAGCGTTTCGCCTTTGCCAAAGCATCGTCGAGATGGGCTTCTACCCCACGGAAGAGCTGGAGAAAGACCTGCGGGATCTGCGCGAGATTCGCGAGCAGTCGGCCCTGGGACCCAGCACCGAAGCGATCGTGAAAGAGGCTGAGGCCCTAGACATCCCCTGGATGGAGCTGGAGACCCGCGCCATGATTCAGCTAGGGTCTGGTCGCTACCAGCGCCGCATCCAGGCAAGTCTGACGGCCAACAGCAGCATTTTGGCGGTGGAGCTGGCCTGCGACAAAGAAAACACCAAGCGCATGCTGCGAAATGCCGGGGTGCCCGTTCCCCG
>JBCCAG010000411.1:0-4265 GCA_039814955.1 Cyanobacteria bacterium P01_A01_bin.135 | reverse complement strand
ATGTACAGATACCGGAGGAAAGACGCTTTGCTATTGTCGCCCTTTTGCAACGACATTAAATTCACGATGCCGTACCGGTGCGATTGAGCGTCAAGGCTATCTTCAGGGATGCGCACGGTGACATTGCCCAGGCGATAGCCCCGCTCCCGGGTGCTGGCGGGGAAGCTGGCGTAGTTAGCGGCAGTGGAGGCCAGCTTAAGGGCCATATCCCCTTCGTTGGTGAACAGATAGGCCTCTTTGAACCGGCGTAGGGAGGAGCGCAAAAAGTTGGCGCGGCTAGAGATAATGGCCTCAGCGGGGATATCGGGGGAGACCAGCACCAACCGCTCTAGGGAGAATACATCACCGATCTCCCTAGTTGGCTGCTTGGCTGCACCCCCATCGAGCGCCAGGTTCCCGATGGAGTGCTTATCGAATACATCTGAGAGGATGCGCACGGTGTCAGTGACCACGAAGCTGCCCATGCTGTGGCCAATAAAAGACAGCTTGATGCGATTATTATCCCAGTAGGCCTCAACGCTATCGGCCCCAGCGTCTTTCCAGCGCCCTTCTGGAGTCGCCTCTAAAATTGCCCGGTCCAAGTGGCGAAACAACTCCACTAGCTCGGCCACCCCGAAGTTATTGGCGCGGTAGCGATCGCGAAAGTAGCCGGCAATCCTCAGCAAAAACAGCGTCAGGATAATCGAGAGCAGCATGACGGCGACGATCAGCAGCGCCACCCCACCTGTCCCAAGGACTGCCCCGCGCAGCCAGTCCGTCAGTAGGGCTACCGCCACTAGAAGCACCAGCAGGGCAACGGCGCCAATCAAGACGAGCTTTAGGGCCTTGGGGAGGGCGCGCTGGGCGGAGCGGATTTTAGCGCCCAACGTATCGTCTCCGTAGGGCGGAGTATGCTCACCCCTAATCCGCTCCGAAGGCCACCGGTATCCGATCAGCATCAGTCCCGATCGATCTAGGCCATTCTCAGCGATATGGTGCCAAATATCTTGGTACCAGCCTTTAACGCCAGCGCCCGGCTGCTCCCCCTGCTGGTAGGTACCTATGGACATGTTGTATCCATGGATGGCCACCAGCAGCTCGCGCTGCTCTCCGGCCACAAGCTGCTTGGCAATCGTCTTGATGCATTGGTCGGGGGGGGTAACCGGATTCACCTCCTGCTCGACGTTATTGGGAGCGGTGCTGCCAACGAAATACGCTGGTGAATTGTCCTCAGAGCACGCCACCTGAGACGGCTCAACGCCTTTGGGGGGAATGGGCTCTATTGAGAGAAGATACTGCCCTTTTGGCTCGCTCATAGGTGCTCACTTGGATAGGTAACCTGCAGGGTTGAGTGCTGGTCAAAGGTTTGTGGGACTTTCATCTAGGAGCCTACAGCCGCATAGGAAGTCCGTCGCGCTTTTCCTGAATGGTGGTGTAGGGCTCTCTACACTTAAATAATGGCTATTTCTGGCTAGCGAAAGGATAAGGGCCAGAACCGTAACAATAGTTATCCTTGCGACGCCAAAGTGGTAGGGATAAGTTTAGCTTTGCTTAAGCCTTGAGAAATCAACGTTACAACGATAGTCGCGCTGTGCCCGTTTCGGGTTAGACTTTAGTCAATGATTAAGTAATTCTCTATAGATTTACGTCTATACTTAAAAACTAGACTATCGATAGAGGCGCCATACTCAGGCTTACCCAGTGCGATCGCACGGAATTGGATCGCACACCTCGGGCAATAGGTCCGAAGCCTGTAGGTGCTACCTCTGCGGTAGACCAGCAGCGTCACCAATATTGTCTGGGTCGTGTCGCTATCTCAAAGTTAACTAGGAGGTCCGTCTAACCGTGCAGCTGACGAATCGCATTCATTTCCGTAATTTACGCGGTGACATATTTGGCGGGGTCACCGCCGCCGTTATCGCCCTGCCGATGGCCTTGGCCTTCGGTGTTGCCTCTGGCGCTGGCGCGGCGGCTGGCCTGTGGGGCGCTGTTTTGGTAGGCTTCTTCGCCGCCCTGTTTGGCGGCACCCCGACCCTGATTTCTGAGCCCACCGGACCCATGACGGTGGTAATGACGGCGGTAATCGCCAACCTAACCGCTTCTAACCCAGACAACGGTATGGCTATGGCCTTCACCGTGGTGATGCTGGCCGGGGTATTCCAGATCGCTTTCGGGGCGCTGCGGCTGGGCAAATACGTGACGATGATGCCCTACACGGTGATTTCCGGCTTTATGTCCGGTATCGGCATCATTCTTGTCATCCTGCAGCTAGCGCCGTTTCTGGGACAGGCTAGCCCCGCGGGCGGTGTAATCGGTACGCTGACCTCGATTCCTGAGCTGCTGGCCAATATTCAGCCGGCGGAGACGGCGCTAGCGGTTCTTAGCATCGCCATTATCTGGCTGATGCCGTCCAAGTTCCGGCGGATTGTGCCGCCGCAGCTGGTAGCCCTGATCGTCGGCACGCTGGTTTCGCTACTGGTGTTCCAGGGGCTGGAGATTCGGCGCATTGGTGAGATTTCTGCCGGCTTCCCCGCTATCCAGGTGCCCGCCTTCACCGCTGATCAGCTGCAGCTCATGTTTGTGGATGCGGCGGTACTAGGAATGCTGGGCTGCATTGACGCCCTGCTCACCTCAATGGTGGCGGACAGCTTGACCCGCACCGAGCATGACTCTAACAAAGAGCTGATGGGCCAAGGGCTAGGCAACATTGCGTCAGGGCTGTTTGGCGGGATTCCGGGTGCTGGGGCCACCATGGGGACGGTGGTCAATATTCAGTCGGGTGGGCGCACGGCGCTGTCGGGCCTAGTGCGGGCCAGTATCTTACTGGTGGTCATTCTGGGGGCCTCAGGGCTGGCGGCGACGATTCCGCTGGCGGTGCTGGCGGGGATTGCCCTCAAAGTCGGTATCGATATTATTGACTGGAGCTTTTTGAAGCGGGCCCACCAGATTTCCCTGAAAGGTGCCCTAATCATGTACGGCGTGATTCTGCTGACGGTGCTGGTGGACTTGATCGTGGCGGTAGGCGTCGGTGTGTTTGTGGCCAACATCCTGACGATTGAGCGGATGACCGCCCTGCAGTCTAAGGGGGTGCGCACAATCACTGATGCGGACGACGCCATTCGCCTAGATGCCACCGAAAAGCGATGGCTGGATGAGTCCGATGGCCGGGTGCTGCTGTTTCAGCTTAGCGGTCCCATGATTTTTGGCGTGGCAAAAGCGATCGCCCGCGAACACAACGCCATTGGCGAGTGCGACGCCATTATCTTCGACGTGGGGGACATCCCCCACCTAGGCGTCACCGCTGCCCTAGCGATTGAGAACGCGGTGGAAGAGGCGGTGGATGAAGGCCGCCACGTGTATCTGGTGGGCGCGGCAGGCCAGACGCGACGCCGGTTAGAGAAGCTGAACGTGTTTAACCACGTGCCGGCGGACCACTGCTTTATGGACCGCAAAGAGGCGCTACGGGCAGCGGTAACTCAGGTATCCCCGCAGGCAAGACTACAGGAGACTGAGTCCTCCGCCGTCTAGCTCTATTCAACTTTGGGCGGGCCACCGCCCGCCTTGCCCGCCTGTCTAAGCCACGGGCACAGCTCGTTCTACCCGCAAGGAGGTAACTTGATGTCAAACATGCTGTCTATTTTTAGCGCCTTTTCCGTCCAGGGAACTAGCATCCCCTGGCTCCCAGTTCTCGCGGCAGCGCCCGAGGTCACGCCCGAGGCGGACTACGGGACCTATGTGCTGATGGGGGTGCTATTTACCCTAGTCACTATCTATTTTGTCAGTAAGCTGGGGGGCGAGCTCTCCAAGCGGCTAGATCTGCCGCCGGTCCTGGGAGAGCTATTAGGCGGCGTACTGGTGGGGGTATCGGCCCTGCACCTGATTGTGTTTCCCGAGGCGGGCGCTACGGCGGGCGATTCAATGATTATGTCGGCGCTGACCTGGCTCGGAAATTTAGACGCCGAGGCGGTGGCCCATATTTTTCAGAGCCAGAGCGAAGTGATCTCGGTTTTGGCGGAGCTGGGGGTCATCGTGCTGCTGTTTGAAATTGGCTTAGAATCCGATTTGCGGGAGCTGAGCAAGGTCGGCTACCAGGCCGCAGCGGTGGCTGTGGTGGGTGTCGTGTTTCCTTTCGCCCTAGGTACCCTGGGGCTAATTGCCCTATTTCAGGTACCCACTATTCCTGCCGTATTCGCTGGGGCGGCTTTGACGGCCACCAGCATCGGGATTACCTCTAAAGTGCTGTCGGAGTTAGGCCACCTGAAATCAAAAGAGGGCCAGATTATCGT
>JBCCAG010000768.1:0-2293 GCA_039814955.1 Cyanobacteria bacterium P01_A01_bin.135 | reverse complement strand
TCAGCGGCGGCGGCACCTGACCCACTTGAGGAAGCTGGACCTGCTGTATGGGAAACATGGCAGATTATTCTGGTAAATTACTCTGGCGGCAAGCGGTGTGGTGGCTTAGGGCCGCTCCCCATCAGCCCAGCCACGATGGCCACCAGCCCTATCCAGGCCAGCCAGCGAGGCAAATGGAGCAATCCCAGGATAGAGATGGGTAGGTAGGCCAGTAAATCGGTCAGCACGACCCCGCCGATTAGCAGCAGCAGCAGCAAAATAATGGCGATGATTAGGACCTCCCCCTCAAAACCTACTCGTCATAATCGGTTTGAATATCTACCTCTAGGGTATCCTCGTCCACAGCCACATAGAGCACGTTGGGGCGGCAGCACACCTGGCAATCTTCGATGTAGGACTGCTGAAAGCCGGCGGACAGATCCACGAAGGTGCCGTTGAGCTCCCCGCAAAAGGCGCAGCTATAGTCGGCGGTGGTTTGCATGGCTACTGCAGCTCCAGCAGCACTTTGTCATCCAGTAAGCGCCGGTTAGTTAGCAGGTCCTCCGCCGACACCCGCAGCTGGCGCGCCTCATCGACGTAAAATTCAAACCGCACCCGGTCTGCGCCGGGGGCGCCAGGCGGGTCTAGGGGAGCCTTGAGGCCATCCCCCAACGGCTTGACGCTTCCCTGGTCGCTCTGGATGGCGCGGGTGACTAAGCGATCGCCGTCGAAGAAGATCTCGGTAGTGGTAGTGCTGGCCCCTAGCTCTCCCAGCACCAGCTCAATGGCAGGCTGCTGCTCTAGGGAAGCCCCCAGCACCAGCTCAATGGGCTTATCCATGGGGTAGGGTTGCCCTCTCGGAATCAAAGGATGCCAGTCGTGGCGGTTCTGGCGGCGGTTCCAGTAGCGCAGCCCATAGCCGTGGTAGAGAAAGTCCTTCAGATCTACGTTGGCAATCTGCAGGGCTCCGTGGGCGATCGCCTCCAACGGCCTATCCCCACACAGCACGGTATCCCCAAACCGCTGCCGCAGCCAGTCCTGCAGCGCTGGAATCTTCGCCCCACCTCCCACCAGCAGCACCGTTTCGATGTCAGCGGTGTCTATGCCCTGCTGCTGAGCCTGGCCAAGCACCTGGGTCACGAGCGCCTCTAGGGTAGCAAAAAAGCCGCGCTGCTCTAGAATTTCGTTGAACTGAGGGCGCGCTAGGGTCAAGTCATAGGTGGCCAGGGTTTCGTCATCAAACAGCGCTTCGCTAGCGGTATCAACATCCGACAGAGCAATCTTCAGCCGCTCGCACAGTCGCTGGGTGAGGGGGGAGCGGGGTAGGCCCTGGGTCTTGTGAAAGTGGTCCAAAATCCAGTTGTCCAGGTCGCTGCCGCCCACAGCGTCCCCTGCCTTAGCCAGCACCCGAGCCAGATTGGGCCGCTGTTTAGAGGCCTCCTGCTGACCTTTCCAAAACAGCAGCATGCCCACTGAGCGAGACTGCTTCGCCGCTGAGAGCTGCACCAAAGACAAATCCAACGTCCCGCCACCAAAGTCCACCACCAAAATCGGACCATCTGGCGCTAGCCCATAGCCCAGCGCCGCCGCCGTCGGCTCATCGATCAGCCGCACCCGGTTTACCGCTAAGGGCTGAACCACCGCCTCTAGCCAGTAGCGATAGGCTTCGTAGCTGTCCACCGGCACCGTCAGCACCAGCTCCTCGCAGCTCTCGGCGGGTAGCCCAGCCACCACCTTCTGCAAAAACCAGCGGCCCAGGTCCTCAAAGGTAACGCTGCGGCCGTCGAGGGTGGGCAGAAAGCCCTGAATTGAGGTGCCAATTCCCCGCTTGAAGCCCTGGAAAAACCGGGAATCACTGGCGATATCTAGACCGCGATCGCGCACCGCTTGACCAGCGATGACAGACTCGCTGGCGGCTGAATCGACGTAGAGCAGGCTGGGAATGCTGGGCGGGTTGCTGAGCAGCTGGTGAGATAGACCCGGAAGCGATACCGTCTCTGCAGCTGAGGTCTCCTGATTCCAGCGGGCAAGCACCGTGTTGCTGGTGCCGAAATCAAGGGCGTACGTGCGGGCTATGGCCATAGAAAATTTTGCAGATTCTAGTATCATTCAGTGATGAATGTTGCCAAAATCACAGCTATTAGAGGTTTTTCTACGGATGCTGAAGCTTCCGGACTCCTACCCGACACCCCGTAAGGGGAAATAGGTTGTTTTCAGGTAGCAGTTATGGTTGTTCCATTTATGACGGCGTTCATCAGCGCCCTAATGACTAGCTCTGTCGTGCCATCCACATCTTTCCTTTATAGTTCTACAG
>JBCCAG010000136.1:0-7556 GCA_039814955.1 Cyanobacteria bacterium P01_A01_bin.135 | reverse complement strand
TACCAAGCTAGCAGTGGTGACAGGCTGGGTCGATGCGGCGATCGCGTCTTGTTCAGACATAGCGTTCTCTTCACATGACGGGTTGCAATCTACTCTCCCACAGATGCGATCGCCTCTATCCCCACGACCTCTACTCCCTCAGCTTTCCGCCCCTGCTGGCGGTCTGCCTCGGTGTTGTAGCCCCAGTCTGCCAACAGTAGCCGCACCTGGCTCAAATCTGGCTGCTGCGCCACCCCCAGCAGCGCCTTCAGCCGGTCCTCAATAAACCACACTGACTCCGCCTGCTGCTGGGCTATCAAGTCCCGCAGGGTCTCATACTTGGGCCGCTTCACCTCCTTGCCGCAGATCTGCCCCTCTGGCATCGCTACCCCCGCTTGTGCCAGCAACTGCTTCGCAAACCGCCCTTCCTTAGTGGTGATAATCACCACGTAGGTATCCGACTGAAGCAACCGCCTCAGCAGCTCCACCATGCCAGGGTAAAAGCGATGCTGACTCAGCCAGCCGCCTAGGTCACCCTGAATCCACTCGTCCCGCACCCTGTCCACCGCCGCCGCCAGGTCCTTGCTGTCCACGCCATCAGCGGCAATGCGATCGCGGGCAATCGCGGGCCAGTTTGCCAGGATCACCTCATCGGTCGTACCCTGCAGCAGCGATCTCAGCAGCACCGGCATCTCCCAGCCCGACTCAATCACCGGGCGCAGAGGGTAAAAGTGTTCCGCCAAGCCCTCCGGCGGCGTTTCATCGGCGGGCCCCCAGATTCGGCAGTAGGCCCGCCAAGCCGTCTGGAAATATTCCACTAAGCCGTCACAAATCACACCGTCGAAATCGAACGCCAATAGGTCAGGAAGCTGGGAATTAGGCATAGTTGGGCTCATCTTCGTAAAAGCGGTAGAACAGGTAGTCATCCATGAACGGGTGCTCGTCGGTGACATGGTGAATGATGCAACGGTCCACCAAGATTTGGCCGATGGCGACCGCCTGGTCGCGGGTGGTCTTCTGGGTGCGCACCAGCCAGGTCACCGCCTCACTGCCCACAAAGCACTGCTCAAACAGCCGCAGCCGGTGGCGGCGATCGCGGCGGTCTATGCCATTGGGGCCACGCATCTCGGCTACCAGCCGCTGGACGTCGGCCTCAGAGAGACTTTCCTGTTCGCGAATGAGCAGTGAGCATTCTGTAAGGTCGGAGAGGTCCGCCAAAATATCAATGGGAATCGTTGTATCGCTAGCGCCGAGAGGCGGGAGCGCACTATCTGCGGAAGGGGATGGCTGAGCGGGCGGCTGAGCGGCGGGAGATTGACCATCGGCAAAGCGCACATACAGGTCCCGCTGCGGGAAGGGAATCTTGATGTGGTGGCGGCGCAGGTTTGCTTCTAGCAGGTAATACAGGTCGCTGCGAATCTGCTGTTGATGGCGAGGCTCGCGGACCCATACGAGTAAATCAAAGTCCAAAGCGCTGTCGCCAAATCCCTTAAACCAGAGCTGCGGCTTGGGGAAGCGCAGCACCTCGGGGTGGGTATGGGCTGCTTCTAACACCGTGTTGCGCAGATGTCTGATGTTGGTGTCGTAGGCTACCCCCAGCGGGATGTGCAGGCGGGACAGGGGGTGACCGTGACTCCAGTTGATTACCTTGCTCTCGATGAATTCTGAATTGGGGACAATAATTGTCACCAGGTCCAAGGTTCTGATCTCGGTACTGCGGGCCCCGACACGCTCCACTGTGCCCACAAGGTTCCCCAAATTGACGAAATCTCCCGCCTGAATCGGTCGCTCTAGGAGAATGATGACGCCGCTGATCAGGTTATTGGCGACGTTCTGTAGGCCAAAGCCCACCCCCACCCCCAAAACGCTGACTAAGATGGCCAAGGCGCTGATGTCAATCCCGACCGCCTGCAGGAGAATGACCAGCCCCAGCCCGGTGAAAATCACCTGCAAAAATACCGATAGCGCATCCTGCAGAGCGTGTTCTTCCTTGGCGCGAAGCTGGGAGGTGAGCACCAGGGTTAGCGCCCGGACCACCAGCCACAAGCCAATGACGAGTGCCAGTAGATTGACGCTGTCTAAAAGGGAATATCCCTTGTCATCTATGGTGAACAGGGGATCGGTAAAGGTTCGCTCTAAGACCCGCAAGAGGCGATAGCGCCAGATGCGCAGCTCGGGGAACTGCTGCGTGATCACCAGGACCACCGTCCCCAGCAGGTTGAGTTGTAGCAGCACTAGACCGAGGTTCACCGCCCACAGCCCCCCGCGCCGGCCAGCCTCACGCCGCGCCAGTCGCCGCTGCCACCGCCGGATTGCGATGACTGCTACCAGTACCGTCGCAGTGGCGACGAGGCTGCGCAGCAGCGCCTGCTGCCGGTAGGGGCGCGATCGCTGAATGATGGCCCGGGCCAGGGCCGTCTCTAGCTGGTCCATCCATTGCCGCGCCTGCTCCCGCTGCATCCACACTGCAGATGTGTCTCCTACCGCCATGGAATCGGCATCGGTCACCGTCAATAGATGCCGTCCCTGCAGCCGCAGGGTAACTAGATCGCCGCGCTGGGATAGCCATACCCTGGGGGGACGGGTGACGTTGCCGTGGGTAGCCACCGCCTCGGCTAGCGCACTGCCGATGGCGCTGGCCCTAGTTTGGGCTGTGAATCCAGCGATGCTATTGACGTAGAAAAGGGGTTGGCCATCCAAAACGACAGGGGCACGCTGGGATTCTAACTGCTGGCCCCTGTCTAGCTCTGCTGGGAGCCAGCCGATACCGATAACGATAAGCACGAGTCCCAGTACCGCCGAGGCGAGGACGTTGAGATAAGCAGGTCGACGACTCACGGTCCGGCTTGGAACGGGTGGGAAGGCAGGCCGCGAATATCAGTCTCCAAACAAAACACGTCCCCGGAAAGAAAGCTTTTTTGGATCTCAGCCTCACTCAAGCCAACTGAAGCGCTGGTGATGTAGAGCTGCTTTAACTCCGGACCCCCGAAGGTGCAAGAGGTAGGCCGCTGCACCGGCACCTCAACCTCGGCCATTAGCTTGCCCTCTGGGTCAAAGCGCTGCAGCCCCCATCCATCCCATAGGGCCACCCAAACGCAGTCCTCCTCGTCCACCGTCAGGCCATCAGGGAAGGCGGACTGATTCGTTAGGTCAATATGGACTCGCCGGTTGGCGATCGCGCCGGTGTCTAGGTCAAAGTCATAGACAAACACCTTCTGCAGCGGTGAGTCTGCGAGGTAGAAGCGCTGGTTGTCCGAGCTCCAGCCCAGCCCGTTGGAGATCGTCAGTCCAGTTTCCATGGTGTGCAGGGTGCCATCGGGATCATAGCGGTACAGACTCGCCCCCGGACCAGCAGTACACATTGAGCCAATCCAGAATCGGCCAGCGGCGTCGCACTTGCCATCGTTGAGGCGCTTGCTGGCCTCCCTATCTTCAAAGATTTCGGCCATCACCACATGTCCCGTCTCGGGGTCCAAGAAGCCCAAGCCGTGGCGGAGAGCCATCAAGAGTCGGCCCTGGGTAGTGAGGGCGATCGCCCCAACGGTGTCTCCGACATCCCAAGAATTGGCTTCGCCGGTATCTGGTGCAAACCAATGGACGCGGTGGTTGTAGATATCTACCCAGTAGAGCCGCGATGAAGCGGCGTCCCAGAGTGGCCCTTCCCCAAGGCGCGCTCGCGCGGTAAAAACGGGTTCGACAACAGCCATAGCGTGGAAAAACCTTTGAAGAGTAAGGGCGATCGCGATTAAGAGCAGTCGCGGTTAGAGGTATCGCCACTGGGCATGATGGTATGGCAGAGAATTGCCTGCCGAATATTTACCCCTCGCAGCTCGGTGCCGGTCAAGTTAGCGTCTGTCAGGTCAGTCTGCCGCAGCAGCGCCCCCGCCCAGTCGGCATTTTCCAAGTTAGCCCCCTGCAGATTGGCTTCCGTCAAGTTTGCTTGGCCAAGATAGGCCTCGGTGAGCTGGGCCCCACGCAGGTTGGCCTGGGTAAGATCGACCTGGCCGAGGTTAGCCCCGGTTAGGGTCGCCTCGGTTAAATCAGCGCTGATTAAATTGGCGGCGAATAGGTCGGCTTTAGTGAGGTCAGCGCGGCTCAAGTTAGCACTCGAGAGTTCCGCGATTTTAATATCTGCCCCAGCCAAGTTTGCCTCGGCCAGGTCAGCGTCTATTAAGATGCACACCGGACATTCGTTGGTGTCTAGCAGTAGGTCCACATCTTCTGGAATGTAGGCCCAGCTTGGCTGAGTCCAGCCCATTGCCAGCAGTAGCACCAGGCAAACCGTCATTAAATATCGCAACATATCTCTCCCCTTTGACCGATTCGGGCGATCGCCATCTCTATGCTTACCACAAGGTCTATGCCTGCATCAAAGCTGCTGCTGCCTAATCTTTTCAGCTCGCTCCATTAATTTCGTTATCGCGGCAACCACAGGCTAACTCAACCTCTGTCATCATGGTTGAGAAAATGGTTAGAAGCCAATGAAGAACTGGGGCGTCTTTAGCGCTTGATTCCCGTTAGGTCTGTAGGCTGTTGTCAACCATCAGCTTGCCCTCATCTTCGCCTCAGATCAAGTTTCTACGATAGACCTTGTCGGGATAGAGTCATCTTCGCGACCGCGTCACCCCTGTAAGGAGAAATCCCATGGTCTACACCAGCATTCATCGCCCCCTGCAAATCGCTGTTGGAGTCGCTATCTCTACCATCGCTGTTGCGCTGCCATCGATAGCGTTAGGTCAGTCCCTGCCTGCTGCCTCGGCTGGGGCACCCATCCCAGGCAGCGACGCCCTGACTACTCAGCCTGCCCAGCTCTCCTTGTCCGACTTAGTCGAGGACTCCGATGGCCGGCTCCGGGTTAGCGATCGCCCTACCCTTGTGTTCTCCTACGAAGAGTCAGCTATCGAGGGACAAACCACTTCGCCGCGCCAGCAAATTGAGCAGAATAAGCCGGAAAACTCCAACGCTATTCACTTTCCTTTAGGGGATAGATAGGCGCAGCGACAGAATTGTGGTGGTCAATGAGTGCTGGCGTGAGTTGATGCCCTGCTGCGAAAGCAAGGGCTGCAGAAGGAGTTTAATAGGCGTTCAATACTTAGACAACTTGGCTCCTATTACTAGGACTGAATAGGAGCCAAATTTGCCTCTTATGTGCCCACGGTCCAGGAGTTGATGTACTCTTCCTGGTCAGCTGTCAGCTTATCGATGGCAATCCCCATTGCCTGCAGCTTCAGCCGGGCAATCTCCTTATCCACATCCTCGGGAATAGAGTGGAGGCCAGGCTCTAGCTTGCCCTGGTTCTTCACCAGATACTCACAGGCTAGCGCCTGGTTGGCAAAGCTCATGTCCATCACTGCGCTGGGGTGGCCTTCGGCCGCCGCTAAGTTCACCAACCGACCCTCACCTAATACGATGACGGACTTACCGTTGTTGAGGTGATACTGCTGGGTGAAATTGCGCACCTGGGTCACCTCTTCGGTCATCCCCTTCAGGGACTCCAGGTCAATCTCAATGTCGAAGTGACCGGCGTTGCATACTAGCGCCCCGTCCTTCATCACCTCGAAGTGCTCTTTGCGGATCACATGCTTATTGCCCGTCACCGTAATGAACAGGTCGCCTTGGGAAGCAGCCATAGCCATGGGCAGCACCCGGAAACCATCCATAGACGCTTCAATGGCGCGAATGGGATCAATCTCGGTGACGATTACGTTCGCGCCCATGCCTCGCGCCCGTAGCGCGGTACCCTTTCCGCACCAGCCGTAGCCTGCGACCACAACGGTCTTCCCGGCGATCAGCATGTTAGTAGCCCGGAAAATGCCATCGAGTGTCGATTGGCCAGTACCATAGCGGTTGTCGAAGAAGTGCTTGGTGTCGGCGTCGTTGACGTTCATGGCCGGGAAGGTGAGCACCCCGTCGTTGAACATGGCCTTGAGGCGGACGATGCCAGTGGTGGTCTCCTCGGTGGTGCCCAGTAGGTCAGACAACTGATCCTGGCGCTCTTTCACCATGGTAGCGACTACATCGCTGCCGTCGTCAATGATGATATTGGGCTTGTGGTCCAATGCCGTCTGCACATGGCGGTGGTACATGGCATTGTCTTCGCCCTTCTGAGCGTAGACGGGGATGCCATAGTCGGCCACCAGGCTAGCAGCGACGTCGTCTTGGGTGGATAGGGGGTTGCTGGCAATTAGGATAGCGTCGGCCCCAGCGGCCTTGAGGGCGATCGCCAGGTGAGCCGTCTCTGTCGTGACGTGGCAGCAGGCCACCAGACGCACGCCATCCAGCGGCTTTTCCGCCTCAAAGCGCTCCTTGATCTGACGCAGCACCGGCATCTCGCGACCGGCCCACTCGATCCGCTGCTTACCAGAGGCTGCTAGGGATAGGTCTTTAACGTCGTGATTCAGTTGGGTTGTTGTAGTCATAGAAGATAGATTGCGATGTAGGTTGCGTCAGGGAGTAACAGTAGCGTAAAGCAGTTGCGCCAGCAGTTTGGGATGAAGCGGTGCAGCGTCGGCAGTTGAAGCAGGTAAACTTACATCAACGCTTCGTCAATGCCTCTATAGATACTAACCCAACTGTGAAGTGAGGGGAGTGGCAAGCAGCGCTGAATTCCAGCGACGTAAATTTTGACAGGAACCGGCTTGCGCTGCAGCATTGGTGCTAAATTAGCAGCCGAGCCACCCCTTAGTTTTGAACGGTCTACCTGCCCCATGGAGCCTTTGACCCCTGCCCAAATTGCCCAGTACCGCTCCACCCTAGCGGCAGTTCCAGATGCTCTGCTTGCGCTGGACATGGTGGAGGACTGTGAGGGGGACTTGGAGGATGCGGCGATCGCCCTAGCGCTACAGGTGGGCCAAGAGCCGAGCCAGTCGGACCGCTGGCTAGACGGGCTGGCGAAGCGCTGGCGGGTGACCCTGTGCGATGCAGACATGCAGGCCCACATTCACGAAGGGCGGCTGGCTACAGCGGCCCAAACCCTGGTGAATGCTGTAACGCTGCCGCCGCGCTTGGTGACGCTGGTGGTGATCTATGTGCACCAGCAGGGGGTGGCCTCCTTCTGCGAGGCGCTGAACGTGACGGTCGAGTAATTCTAATGTCTACTGTCTGGCGTCATGGATAAGTCTCCTCAAACGTCCTTTGCCGTTGGCCTAGCGATCGCCACATTGGCCCTCCCGGCCCCGGCTGCCGCCCTCTGCCCGGCCCAGCTAAACGGCACCCTCACCGCGATCGCCGCTGAGTCCTTGGGAGAGCAGGCCCGCTGGGGGGCGCTGGTGCAGCCCCTTGGCAACGTCGACGCCCCCCTTGCCGCCCACAGCGCCGAGCGGTACTTTACCCCTGCTTCCAACGTCAAGCTGTTCACCTCAGCGGCGGCGCTGGTAGCCCTCGGGCCCGAGTTTCGCATCACAACATCGCTGCATGCCATCCCCACCGATAGCACGTCAGAGACGGTTGCCCTCCGGGTTGTGGGACGGGGCGACCCCAGCTTTGACAGCGAGGACCTACAGCAGCTTGCGCAGCAGGTGAGTCGGGCCGGCATTTCCCAAGTTGACCAACCCCTAATTGGCGACGAGCGCTATTTG
>JBCCAG010000723.1:0-2489 GCA_039814955.1 Cyanobacteria bacterium P01_A01_bin.135 | reverse complement strand
TGCTGCTGGTACTGCACCACATCATCGCCGACGGCTGGTCTCGGGGTGTACTGCTGCGGGAGCTGACCGCCCTCTACCGCAGCTTTTGTGACGGAACTCCCTCTGATTTATCGCCCCTGCCGATTCAGTACGCCGACTACACCCTGTGGCAGCAGCAGTGGTTGGGTAGCGACGCCAGCCGCGCCCAGCTCGACTACTGGCGCAGTCAGCTCGCCAATCTCCCTGCCCTGGAGCTGCCCAGCGATCGCCCCCGTCCGGCGGTGCCCGACTTCACCAGCCGCACCTGTACCCTCGCCCTCAATGCCGACACAGTGACGGCAGCGGAAGCCTTCAGCCGCTGCGAAGGCGTTACCCTATTTACCCTACTGCTGACCATCTTCACGCTGCTGCTGCACCGCTACAGCGCCCATGACGACATCGGCGTCGGCGTCCCCGTCGCCAACCGCAGCCGCCCGGAGCTAGAGCCGCTGATTGGCTTTTTCGTCAACACCCTGGTGCTGCGCACCCGGCTCACCGGCGAGCTCACCTTCCGGGGACTGCTGCTGCAGGTGAAAGCGACGGCGGCAGAGGCGATCGCCCGCCAAGAGCTGCCCTTTGCCAAGGTGGTGGAGGTGCTACAGCCCGAGCGGGACCTCAGCCAAAATCCCCTGTTCCGGGTGATGTTTCAGCTCCAGAGCGGCTACCAGCTCCAGAACGCCGCTAGTGCTGACCTGCTGCCGGGGCTGAACCTGCAGCAGACCTGGATTGACCCGCAGCAGACCAAGTTTGATATGACCTGGCACGGCATCGAGCGGGAAGAGGGGCTGCTGCTGGCGGTGGAGTACCGCGTTGACCTATTTGACGAAACGCGCATCCAGCGAATGCTGGACCACTTCCAGACCCTACTCCAGAGCGCGATCGCCGCCCCCGACTGCCGCCTAGCAGACCTCTCCCTTCTTTGCCCCGCCGAGCGCCACCGGCTTCTGGTGGAATGGAACCAGACCCAGGCCCCGTTGCCAGCGCAGTCCGTGCATCAGCGGTTTGAGGCCCAGGCGGCAGCAACGCCAGAGGCGATCGCCGTTATCACTGACCAGCCGCTCACCTACCGCGAGCTAAATCATCGCGCCAACCAGCTCGCCCACACGCTTCAGGCCCAGGGCATCGGCCCCGAATCGCTGGTGGGGCTGTACCTGCACCGTTCTGCGGACCTGATGGTAGCGTTGCTAGGGGTGCTGAAGGCGGGGGCGGCCTACCTGCCCATCGACCCCAACCTGCCAGCCGAGCGGGTGCGCTTCATTTTGGACGATGCCCAGGTAGCGCGGGTGGTGACGGCGGGGCTGAAGCCGCCGGATGGCCCCCCGGTCCTAGATTTAGCTGATGGCGCCCTCGAAGCTCCTAGTCATAACCCCGCCATCCCCGTCGAACCGGAGAACTTGGCCTATGTCATTTACACCTCCGGCTCCACTGGCAGGCCAAAGGGCACGCTGCTCACCCACCAGGGGCTGAGCAATTACCTGAGCTGGGCGGCGCGGACTTACAAAACGGACGGCGGCGCTCCGGTGCAGTCCTCCATCGGCTTTGACGCCACCATTACCAGCCTGTTTGTGCCCCTGCTGACCGGGCAGCCCGTGACGCTGATTCCCGACACATCTGGGGTTCAGGAGCTGGAGGCGCTGCACCAGGCTCTGACAGGGGGCGATCGCTTTGGCTTTGTGAAGCTGACGCCGTCCCACCTGAGGGCGCTGGAGCCGCTGATGGGAGAGGATACGCTGGTACCTGGTCAGCAACCCACCTTTATTCTGGGGGGCGAAGCGCTCAAAGGGCGCGACCTCGCTTTCTGGCAGCGCCGCTTCCCCCACAGTCGCTTTGTCAACGAGTATGGCCCTACTGAGGCCGTGGTGGGCTGCTGCGTCTACGAGGTGCCACTGGGTTTTGACGGGGAGGCGGTCCCCATTGGTCGCCCTATCGACAATGTGCAGCTCTATATGCTTGACCCTGACTTAGAGCTGGTTCCGGTGGGCGTTCCTGGTGAGCTTTACATTGGCGGTGTGGGGGTGGCTCGCGGCTATCTCAACCGGCCCGATTTGACGGCGGAGCGATTTATTCCCAATCCATTTGCCGCGCCGCCGAACAATTCCACACTCATACCCATTGATTTGCCCCAATCCGCACCTGTACGGGCGAGCGGCCGCTCGCCCCTACCGATGCCTATGAATGGCCCGCCGATCTTATACAAAACCGGCGATCGCGCCCGCTACCGACCCGACGGCACCCTGGAATATCTGGGCCGCATGGACGAACAACTTAAGCTGCGGGGCTATCGCATCGAGCCTGGCGAAATCGAGGCAGCCCTGCAGCAGCATCCCGCTGTGGCGCAGACCGCTGTTGCCCTGCGGGACGTGGGAGATGCAGCAAAGCTGGTGGCTTACGTTGTGCCGACCGCTGAACTAGAGCCCCTATTCCTCAAGACCCACCTGACCCAGCACCTCCCCGCGTATATGGTGCCTGAC
>JBCCAG010000277.1:0-5258 GCA_039814955.1 Cyanobacteria bacterium P01_A01_bin.135 | reverse complement strand
TAGTGCTATGCTAACCAGGGCAACCGTTAATTAAGATACCGAAATGGCCGGTTCATCCCCCTGCGCTCTAGTTACGGGAGCCTCTAGCGGCATTGGCCGCGCCACTGCGATCGCCCTAGCTCAGGCCGGATTTAATCTGGCACTCGTGAGCCGCTCAAAAGATGACCTTGCCGCCGTTGCCAAAGATGCCCAGACCCACGGGGTATCAGCCCAAACTTTTCCCGTCGATTTAGCCGACCTCCCCCGCGTCAAGGCTGCCATAGACAATATCCTTGAAGCCTGTGGCCCTGTGGGTGTGCTCGTCAACAATGCGGGCATGGGATACACTGGGAAACTCGGCGAGATGTCCCTCAGTCAATGGCAGCAGGTAATGGACTTAAATTTGACAAGTCCTTTTCTGTGCACCCAGGCGGTACTGCCCCAGATGTGCGATCGCGGTCAGGGCACTATCGTCAACGTCGCTTCCCTGGCAGCCTATCAAGCGTTCCCTGACTGGGGCGCTTACGGCGTCAGTAAAGCCGCTCTGGTGATGCTATCTAAGGCCTTTGCCGTGGAAACCCGAGAGGCTGGCGTTCGCGTGGTTACGCTGTCTCCCGGTGCGGTCAATACCGCCATTTGGGATACCGATACGGTTCAAGCTGACTTCGACCGCTCCCAGATGCTGACGCCTGACATTGTCGCCCAAGCTGTGGTGCAGGCCGTTACCCTGCCGCAGCAGGCGGTAATTGAGGAGATCAAGCTCATGCCCAGCGGCGGGGCTCTGTAGTTGCTCTAACCCGGCCATGGCTTTGGCCGACCGGCGGCGCTCCCAACACGATTTTTCACCCCAATAGTTCACTTGCTATCTCTTATGACAACTTCATTTGACGACGCTAACGATACAAGCCGCAACGGAGGCCCAAACGGCGCAACGTCTCACTCTAATTCCAGCGCCTCGCTGCCGGCCCGACCGGACCGCAACACTAGCCGGGGTCAGGCGATTACCGTGAATCCGCCAGGGGATGCGACCAAAGAGCAGATGATGGACGCCGTGCGATCGCTGCTGCTAGGCGTTGGCGAAGATCCAGAGCGCGAGGGGCTGCTGAAAACCCCCAAGCGGGTGGCGGAGGCCATGCAATTTCTCACCGGTGGCTACACCCAATCGCTAGAAGAAATCGTCAATGGCGCTATCTTTGATGAGGGCCACAATGAGATGGTGTTGGTCCGCGATATTGCCGCATTCAGCCTTTGCGAGCACCACATGCTGCCGTTTATGGGCAAAGTCCATGTGGCCTACATTCCCAATCAGCGGGTCGTGGGCCTCAGCAAGCTAGCCCGGATTGTGGAGATGTTCTCCCGCCGGCTACAGGTGCAGGAGCGCCTGACGCGCCAGATTGCCGAGGCGGTGGAAGAAATTCTGGAGCCCCAGGGGGTCGCCGTTGTCATGGAGGCCACCCACATGTGTATGGTCATGCGCGGCGTTCAAAAGCCAGGCTCCTGGACCGTCACCAGCGCCATGGTCGGCGTTTTTCAAGATGATCAAAAAACCCGGGAAGAGTTTCTTAGCCTCGTGCGGCACCAGCCGAGCTTCATCTAAGGTACTGGGGGCGCGGCGCGGCGCTTCAGTGGGGCGATCGCCCGGTGGGGCTGTGGCCATTGCCCTAGCCGTTCAGCTGTTAGCGGCCAGCCTCTCAGTGGGGCTATGGCCCAAGACCGTGTCAAAGGCGATCGCCCTAGAGGTCAACCCACTGCAGGATGTCGCGCTCTATCCTTTGGAACTAGAGCTTCTGCAGCCCGGTGCTGACCTGACGGAGCGAGCGGTGGTCACCCGGGATACAGTACAGGCAGACCAGCTAACCCTACCGAGTCTCTGGTGGGCTGAAGAGCAGTATGGCGGCAAGCTGCTAGAGCATTGGATTGCCTACACGGGGGAGGACGACGCCCTACGCCGGGTAGACTTGGTGGTTAACCGCCAGTTATGGAGTCTATACAGCTACCTAGACCGCTACCGGTTCATCCACCGGTTTGGTATCTCGGCCCTGCAGTATGGTTATAGCAGCCGGGTCTTTACCCCGCGAGGCGAGCTCTTAGGGACCTATTTTTGCCCGTCCGCCGCTGCGCCGCCGGAACTGCCCGCGCTTGCGGCGGCGCTTCCCCCTTGCCAGGTCAATCTGAACGCCGTTGGCCTGCAGCCAGAGCGCAACCCCTTTGGCTTTTGAGATACCGCAACGGCCCTGATGTCCTAGCGGGTGCTATCTTCATCGAGTTTGCTGCCACAGTGTCCGGTAGCGCTCAGTCGCTTCCGCCGATAGGGGTAATAGCGCCTCGCTGCCCTGAATAACGGTGCTATCCGCAAGCAGTGCCCTATCTGTTTGCAGTCCTGCTGGCAGTTCACCCCGCGGCTGACTGTAGAGAAGCGGGGAAACGCCCGCATTGAGCAGTGAAAATCGGATAGCGGTCTCCGGCTGCCACAAGAAGTTGATCCACTGGGCTGCCGGCTCGGATAGCCCATCAGACGAGTTCACCGAGGCAGGCTGCACCCAGATATCGCTGGTGGTGAGCGTACCCGAGCTCGGCGCTACGACCGCCAAACGGGAGTTGCGGCGTACCAGGGGTAGGATATCGGTGGACCAGCCTACGGCTAGCCACACATCGCCCAAGATCAGGGGCTGCAAGTAGGCCTGGGAGCTATATAACTTCACCTGGCGGTGCAGCGCCGTCAATCGCTCTGGTAGGGCGGTCACCTGATCTGGGTCTGGTCGGTTGGGGTCTTCGCCCATGGCTTTGAGCACGGCACCAATGACAGCGCGGGGGCTATCTAGCATTGCAATCTTCCCGGCCAGCTCATCCCGCCAGAGGTCCTGCCAGTCTTGTGGCGGGCCACCCCGAGCGACTAGCTCTGCCCGCCGGTATGCCATGACTAGGCTGCCGGTGCGGTAAGGCGCTCCCCACACTTGGCCGTCCGCTATGTCTCCCTCCGAGTTGCGGGTGACGAGCTGCTGCCAGGCGGGGGGCAGTCGCGACCATCCGGAAAGGGTGTCAACGGGCAGAGGGCTAATGAGCTGGTTTTGAATAGCCGCTTCGAGCCAATAGTCTCCGAGAGAAAGCAGAGTGGGGCCAGTGGCTTTATCCAGTCGCTGCAGCTGCTCAAATAGCTCCGACGCCTGGGATTTGTTTTCTAGCCGCACGTTGCCAAACTGGCGGCTGAAGCTTTTGAGGAGGGTAGTGGGGACAGCCTGTTCGAGTAGATAGACCGTCAGCGCTGCGGTCTCTGGCTGACACCCCACCAGCGGTACAGCACCTAGGGCCGCGGCTGCCGCGATGATCAACGAGCGCCGGCTCCAATGCCCCACTGAGAGTGAATCGGCTCTCATGGCTGGCCCCGGTTTTGAGACCAACTGGCGGCATCGCTTGGGTCAAGGGGCTTCTCGCTCGATTTATGCTCCACCCCAAATCCCACTAGGTCGATGACGCTAGGGGGCTGGTCGCCCTCGGGCCGCTGGTAAGTGACGATAGTGCGCAGACGCAGGGTAGGGGTAATGAAGCGCATTTGGTCTACGGCCACTGAGCGGCTGTAGTGGGTGGTCATCTCGAGGGTCTGACGGGCCGGTTGATAGGTAAACCAACCGGCGATCGCCGCCGTGTCAAAGTAACCCCGGTCCCGCAGGTATATTCCCTGAATCAGATCGCCGCTGGGGACAGTCTTAGCGGCGGGGGGAAGGGCGATGGTGGGCTCAGACGGGCTGGAGAAATAGGTATCGGGAATAAACAGAGCATTGAGGGCCATATCTACCGTTTCGCCGCGCTCTGAGGTGGTATCAAACTGGATGGAAAAGCCGGGACATGGCAGTCCTTCAGTGTCGTGGGTCACGGTAGCGATGGAGGCCAGCAGCTTGGGCGAATAGGCGATGCCATGCTCAGGAGAATCCGCGGCTGACAGACCAGAAATCATCTTCTGCTTGTCTACGGAGGTAAGCGGCGTGACCTGAAACGTCGTGTGCGATCGCTCCACATCGTCTTCTGTAATGGTGTGGTAGGTCCGCTCTGTGACCCAAGTCCCGGCACAGTGTGAAAAGAAGGTCTCGAAACTCAACATGGCAACGGCTGTGCTGTCTGTAGTATTTGGTCGGTGGTTGGCCACCGGTAAACAATGTAGGGGGACCCCGCCGCCGCGAGGGGCCCACCCCCTGACAGCCTCGTTTGTTTATGTCCGCCTACTTGCTTCTCCAGTCTAGTGCCTGCACCCATCTTCCGCCGCCGCATAAAATTGCTGAGCCAGGAGCTTAGCTGAATGATAATAAGTGTACAAGAATTTACAAAGGCAAAAGCTATTGCTGCAGCCGACGTCACAAAATCTAAGAACGCCATAATATTTGTTGCCATCGGTCTTTAGCAAAATCTATATTGACCTAGTAGCTGGCGATAGTCGGCCATGCCGCTAAGGACTATTCCGTAGCCTGTCCAATCCGACTCGCTCGCTGCTGCTTGCCCTATAGGTGGCTGTCCATTATTTCGCGCCTTCATGAAAAAAATGGGGCAAATCTTAAGTTTTTTGGAATACTTAAATCATTTAGAAATACCAATCAACAATTAGTAAAGCTCGTTTAGGATAAACGTACGACGTATTTAACGGGCTGGTCGAGTTTGCGAGGAAGGCCTCAGCTTGAAGGAATGCAGCTCAATCGGTCTCTTAGCGCTATTCACGTCGTTAAATATGCAATTGAATTGAAATAATTTAGCTGTCCATGCCTGCCTACCTACGTAGGCTTACCCGAGTAAACGCAATGCAAGATCAGATTGACAATCTAAGCAACAAGCTCGATGCTCTTCAAGGAGCTGTTGATAGGCTAAACGCCCGTGTCTCTGACACCCTATCTGCGCTGCAGGTGCAGCCGCTTGCTGAACCATCCATTGCGGTCTCTGTGCCTGAAGAAGCCCTACAGCCAAACACCTACGACAGGCTGCCCCGAACAACCAGACCAGTGGCCCAAACCCTTAAGTCTCAAGGCCATAAAGACATCTTGGCCGACGATGCCTACGTGGATATTGACTCTAACTACACCGAGCGCAGCTTGACCCCAGAGGTGCAAACCCAGCGGCTGATGGCTCAGCTCACGGCGGCCTACAACCGAATTGCGGCCCTAGAAGAGCAGCTTCTCGACTGCCGAATTAAGAGCTAATCAGCGCTTCCACCGCCGCCATTAGCGCTGTCTGCTGCCAGCGACCATATAAGTGCGCCGCGATCCCACAGCCGCCAGCACCCACCCCTTCTTTGACGT
>JBCCAG010000800.1:0-2202 GCA_039814955.1 Cyanobacteria bacterium P01_A01_bin.135 | reverse complement strand
GGTGGAGAGATCAAATTCGAGCTGCCCGCGGACTAGCGGCTCATTTTGGAGGTAAAAGCACTGGTCCGGCTCCACTCCTGCTTTTTTGAGTTCTCGCCGCCAGGTCGCCGAGCCGTAGCAGTCGTAGTCCATATCAAGTTCGTCAGCAATGTCCTTGACGGCATCGGCAAGGGAGTCGCTGAAGTACTCATGGTCGGGGGGCGGAGTCATAATTTCCAGGAGGCCGTCATCGTAGGCGAGGTGGCTGGCGGAGCGTTCCAGCAGCTTCAGTAAGCCCTCGTACTGCTGCCAACTGATATTTCTGAGCACAACACTGGTCCCCTTGATTTGGGAGGCCTGGGCAGTGAGGAGGCGCTGGGTTTCATTGGCGGCGTTGCTGACCATGGCTCCGGAATTTGACGGTGGGGGTTAGCTCTAGGATTAGCTCTAATTTTAGAGGGCGCAACGCGATTGGTCGGAACTATATAGCGGCGGCCTTCACGACGCGATCGCCTCCTGTACTTGAGCAGATCCACTCCTGTTTGCGGGATAGCGACTATCGCTCAAACGCTGCTGCCAATCAATCGCCAGCCCCAGCGCTACTCAATCTGCGACCCACTGCGCGTAATCCACCGGGTAAACACGCTGTAGAGCTGATCCCCAGCCGGAGTTCGAAGCAGAGGGCTCCACAGATCCGGGTGGCCAAAGCCGCGAGAATAGAGCAGATGAATCGTACTGGTTACCCCCGCTCGGGACCCCGTTACCACCACGCGGACAGGCTCACGATTGGGGCTACCGTCTTGAGCATGGGGCGATTGCGAAAATTCAGGCTGAGTCATGGCGCGTAAACCTAGTAGATAACGTCACCAAAGTACAATACACTATAACAGTCGCCAATTGTTATCCATTAAGCATGCATTTACGTCATCATCATCCTCTGACACGATTGGTGGATGGGAAGAGCCAGCAAAGCCCTCAAGCAGGTGCTAGAAACCCGCGGCATTAGCCAAAATCGCCTCGCGACAGAGCTGGGTATTACGCGAACCGCTGTCTTTCGCTGGTTCCACGACACCCGCGACCCGACGGCGGAAACCGTCGTCCAAATTGTCAGAGCGCTCAAGACCATCGACGTCGAAGCGGCACAGGCATTCATTGGTCTATATTTGGGCGACCTGATCGGCGAGGGAAACAAAACCGCAGGCCCCTACGCAGTGGCGCGTCAGCCGGGAGCGCCGCGGGTTTGGAGCGTCAAGACCCTAGCTGAGGGCGCCTACGAGACATCTGAGCCGCAGATGAATTTAGCTCCCCCTTATGCCATTGACTTTTCCCTGGCAAGGGCCGAATACCTGTTAACTTACCGGCTAACCTGCAGCTTTTGGAGAGGTGTCCTGGGCTTTACCGCTGCTGCTAACCTTCGCAACGCGATTCTAGCGGCGACCTCTGCTCAGGTGCTGGCGCTGAAGCACAAAGACGGGTACGGCGATCGCTACGAGGCCTCAGTCCACATTGCGGGACCAAGCGGCAGCAGGCGGCAGGTGCGAACCCTGTGGATGGCCTTGGACGGGGAGCAAGTAGCTCGCTTCGTAACGGCATTTCCTGCCCGAGTTGGAAGCAACCATGACCTTTAATCGATTTGACACCGTCCAGCTCCTAGAGGATGTCCCTTTGGACGTCGATGTTGTCGCCACAGCCGGTAGCCTAGGGGCGGTGGTAGAGATTTTGAACCCGGGCGAAGCCTACCTCGTAGAGTGCTTCGGCGGCTGGGTTAGCGACGACGCTGAGGGAAATCTTGCGCCAGCACAGCAAGACGACGCTGCTTTTAGGGAAACCCTCGGTGTCGGCACCCTCCATCCCAGCCAGATGCGGCTGGTGACTCCCGCCGAGGAGGCAATAGGCCTCCGGGCGCAGCTGCTGATGCTGGTTGAGGAGATGCCGGAAGACCTCCTAGCCCAGGTCAAAGACTTTGCCGAGTTTATCCAGCACAAGAGTCATGAGGCGACGCAGACGACGTCGACGCCTGATTGAAAGGGGCGATCGCGTTAAGCCAGAGCAGACCATTCAGCCCTTTCGCGGCCCAATTTAAGCAAACACCTAAATAAACACCGCCGTGCGGTTACCGTACACCAGCACCCGGTTCTGCAGATGGGCTCTCACCGCCCGCGCCAGCACAATGCGCTCTAGGTCTTTCCCTTTGCGAATGAGGTCCGCTACCTCGTCCCGGTG
>JBCCAG010000686.1:0-2679 GCA_039814955.1 Cyanobacteria bacterium P01_A01_bin.135 | reverse complement strand
TAGCCACCAGGCCAGCAAGATTATGTTGCCCGTCCCGATATGCACCACCTTGCGCACCGCCTCAGGGTGTCCCACGGCGGGATCTTCGCTGGAGCGTTGCCAGCGGTCAACGACTGTCGCCGTCGCCACGACGCCTCCCAGCCAGGCCACCAGCAGCAGTACCCGTAGAGGCAGTGGACTATCCGGAAACGCCAATGACCTTCTCCTGTACTTTTCGGGCGATGACTAGATGGGCGATAACTAGACGGGCAATAATGACTGGGCAGGCAATAGCTGGGCGGGCGATAACTGGACTATGAGTTAGAAGATTCGCTAGTGCGGCGACCCAGCTCATAGATGCCGCAGGCCATGGTGGCAAGAATACCGGTGCTGATGGCCCAGCTTTGCCCAAGCCCGACATCGATTAAAAAGTTGCACAGGGCCCCAGCGGCCAAAAAAGGCAAAATACTCAGCAGCGACGCCAAAAACTCAGCCTGGGACTCCCAGCTACTGGGAGTCCGCTCGCCCTCGGCTTGGCGGGTGAGGGTGCGCCGTGCCAAGTTGAGCCCCTGGATGAGCTGTAGGATCACCCAGTCGCCGACAGGCGAGAAGCCTAGGTACAGCGCCAATGACCACAGCGCCACGCCAGCCAAGGTCGTACTATCAAAGGCGAAGGCGGGAATCCAATCGGGCATGGTTGGCGCTTGAACCTGTTGTGAGGGTTAGCCTAAGTTTAATGATCTGAGGCTAAATTCACAAACTTTCATCTATAGCGATCCCAAGGGCCCGCTGTCCTTCAGGGTCGATATACCAGCGCTGATCGCCTTGCTCAACCCAGGCAACCCCTTCTGAGAAACGGCCCACATTACTAAATTGGGGAGCAATGACCACTTCTCCAGCCCCGTCGATGTAGCCATAGCGCAGCCCCTCCGGCGTTTTTACGGCCACCGTGGCCCGACCTTCGGCAAAGGGGGCGGCATAGTTGAACTGGGGCTCAATCACCATCTCTCCTGCGGGGTTGACGTATCCCCAGACATTGCCCACCATCACCGCCGCTAGCCCTTCAGAGAAGTCGGCGGCAAAGCTATAGCGGGGGAAAATCGCCAGCTGCCCCGCCGGGTCAATGAACCCCCACTGCTGGCCCTGACGCACCCGGGCTGAGGACTCGGAAAATTCAAAAGCCCCATCAAACTGGGGCGCGACGATTTGCCGTCCCTCGGGGTCAATATATCCCCATTGACCACCTAAGCGCACCGCCGCCCTCCCTTCAGAAAACGCGCCCACATCCTCATACTGAGGCATCACCTCCCACTGACCGCTGGGGAGAATGTAGCCGTAGCGATCGCCTAAACGCGCTGCCGCTAGCCCTTCGGAAAAAGGGGTGGCCAGGTCGAACTGGGGCTCAATCACCAGTCCCCCCGCTGGGTCGATGTAGCCGTACTTGGTGCCGGTGCGCACCGCCGCCAGCCCTTCAGAGAAAGGAGTGGCGCTGGGGTATTGGGGCAAGACCACAACGCGGCCCTGGCGATTGAGGTAGCCATACAGGGTTTCGGTTTTGACCAGTGCGCGATCGCCCACAAAGGGAGATACTCCGGCGAAGTCGTCTTCAACGGTCAGCACTGCCTCGCCGCTGTGGTCGATGAAGTGAAACTGTCCCCCCTGGCGCACCACCGCGAGCCCTTCGGAAAAATCGGAGGCGTGGTCAAACTGGGGGGAGGATGCCATAGGAGGGGAAGACGGCGAATTGAATTGAGCGGGCGACGGGGCGGCAAGGGCCGGCAGCTTGAGGGCCATAGGGGGCTTTTGACAGCCTGCTATGGCCAATACCGCTAGCATACTAAGGTATTGCCGCTTCACTCGGGTTAGCCTCACTAGTTCTGTGCAGGAAGTTTTTGGGGTGGCGGTCGCAGCGGACCAGTAGAGGACCACCCAGGGGTTGAAGTATTCCCTCCCTATAGTACCTTCTGCAAAAACTGGCGAGCCCGGTCGCTGGTGGGGTGGCTAAAAAACACCGAGGGCTCCGCGTCTTCCACTAGCCGTCCCCCATCTAGGAATAAAATCCGGTTGGCCACCTCCCGGGCAAACCCCATTTCGTGGGTGACAATGGCCATAGTCATGCCGCTGTCCGCCAAATCCTGCATTACGTCCAGCACCTCTTTCACCATCTCCGGGTCCAGGGCAGAGGTGGGTTCGTCAAACAGCATGATATCCGGCTCCATGGCCAGGGCTCGGGCGATCGCCACCCGCTGCTTCTGCCCTCCCGACAGCTTGGAGGGGTAGGCGTCGGCCTTCTCCCCCAGCCCTACTTTTTGCAGCAGGTCCATGCCGATGTCTCGGGCGGCACGGCTGCTGGTGCCCTTGACCTTGCTGGGGGCATAGGTGACGTTCTGCAGGGCGGTCATATGGGGAAACAGGTTGAAATGCTGAAACACCATGCCGACGTTTTGGCGAATGGTCATCACATCGGTGTCGCGGTGGGTGATGTCGGTGCCGTTGATCATCACTTTGCCGGCGGTGGGGGTCTCCAGTAGGTTGATACAGCGCAGGAAGGTGGACTTGCCGGAGCCGGAGGGGCCGATCATGGCGACGACTTCGCCTTTGTGGACTTCGGTGGAAATTTCTTTGAGAACTTTGAGATCGCCAAAGGATTTATAGAGGCGATCGACCTGGATGGCGGGTTGGTTGGTCATGGTGAGAAAG
>JBCCAG010000300.1:0-5097 GCA_039814955.1 Cyanobacteria bacterium P01_A01_bin.135 | reverse complement strand
CAACCGGCAGTCTTCCCCAGCGGCAGGAGACGCCACTTCGCTTACGATCGCCGTTGTCGGTGACGTGCATGACCTGTGGGATGAGGGCGATGGCACCGCCCTGCAGCACCTAGGGGTTGACCTGGTGCTGTTTGTGGGGGATTTTGGCAACGAATCGGTAGACATCGTACGGCAAATTTCCCAGGTGACGCTCCCCAAAGCCGCCATTATGGGCAACCACGATGCCTGGTACCAGGCCACCGACTGGGGTCGCAAGCGCTGCCCCTACGACATGGAAAAGGAAAATCGGGTGACCCAGCAGCTTGATCTACTGGGGGAAGCGCATGTGGGCTACCGGCACCTGGACTTTCCCCAATTCGATTTGACGGTGGTGGGGGGGCGACCCTTTAGCTGGGGGGGCAAGAAGTGGAAGCACCGCAAGTTTTACCAGACTATGTACGGGGTGAAGGACTTTGAGGCGTCCTACGAGCGCATTGCCGCAGCGGTAGATGCTGCCGCCCACTCAAACTTGATCTTCATTGGCCACTGCGGCCCGGCTGGACTCGGCGATCGCCAAGAGGACCCCTGCGGGCGGGACTGGAAGCCCAGCGGCGGGGACTACGGGGACCCAGACCTACAGCGGGCGATCGCCTACGCGAAGCAGCGGGGCAAAACCGTATCGCTGGTCACCTTCGGCCATATGCACCACCGCCTGCGCCACCGCCAAGATCGGCTGCGGGACATCCTGCGGACTTCAGGCGCAACGGTGTACTTGAACGGGGCCTGCGTACCGCGGATCATCACCGATGGCGAGAGCCAGCGGCGGCATTTTTCTCTAGTAACTTTGGTAAACCATCAGGTGCGCCGCACGGCCCAGGTGTGGGTAGACCAGGATCTAAATGTGGAGACGACGGTGGACTATGACGCGGCTAGGCCCCCAGTGGAGTTTACGCTGGCACAGCCCGTGCAGACAAATTAACAGAGGTCTACCCCTGATAGAGCCAGACCTCAAGGGCACCGATTAGGATGGTAGAGAATTGAAACGCCAGCATCACCTCCGACCTTGAGGTCCTCTGCCCCACAGTACCAGCTCACCATGTCAGACTCTAAACCCGCGACTTCCGCTTCCGATTCGTCCGACGCAACCCCAGACGCCGCTGGCCCACCCGCGCCGCAGCGCGCCGCAGCCCCACGCCCCGACGAGATCCCCCCATCCGAGCCCTCTCCAACTGGCGGCATCAGCGGCGAGCCAGCGGAGCGGCCAAAATCTGAGTGATTGGCAAAACTGGGGCTACAGCAGCCCCCGGTAGCGAACAAACAGCAGAATCGCCGCCCAGGCTCCCAGTGCGACTTTGATCGCCACCAGAATGTTCAAGATTGGAATCCAGCCGCCGCTGATCAGCGCTCCCATCTCCCCAGGGGACGGCTCTATGCCCAGCAGCGTCAGCACCGCCAGTGAAATAAAGATTAGCACTGACACCTTCTCCCAGCGGGACGCCTGCCAGCGCTTATAGATGGCCTCCATCCGCTGAGACGAGGAAGTAATGGCAATCAGGCCAATGGCGGTTCCCCCCGCCACCCCCGCCGCGAAGCCACCGCCGGGGCTGAGGTGGCCGCGAATTGCTAGCTCAATGCCAATCAGCGCCGCTACGGTAGCCCCTAACCGCGCCAGCACGATGGAGGGCTGGTCGGTGAATTGGTAGATATTGCAGGAGGGCTGCTCATCCGCCAAGAGAAACCGCACCCCCATGATCGATAGGGTGAACACCACTACCTCGAAAACAGTGTCGTAGAGCCGGTTGCGAAAGATAATGCCAGAGACTGCATTGGGGACACCGCTGTCCTGGACCACCAGATCGACGATATCCAGCTCCACCGCTCCAGTAGCGGGGTTGGGGAGCAGCACCAGCTTTAGGTAGAGGGCTACACCAGCGGCAATATACAGCCATTTGATCATGAGGTCACCTCTAGGCTAGCGGGGGCAGTCGTCTCGGCGGAGTAGAGCTTAATCTGGGCGGGGAGCTCACTTTGAAGCATGTTGTAAAGCTGGGGGGTACGAACGGCTAGGCCAGTCTCTCCCGCGGCGCGATCGCTGGCCTGGGGCGGCTGGTAAACGGCGTGGATTTCCTTGGCAGCGATCGCCGCTTCCATGGCCTCCGCCGTCATATATCCCACCAGCTCCAGCCGCATATGGTGCTGCTTCAGCACTTGCTTTAAGTCAGGCAGCAGCGGTTCTAGGGTGGGTGGGGGCTCGGGGTGGTATATGCCCTCAGCGCCTGGTGGGCAGCCCAGCCCATCCACAATACCCACCCGCAAACTCAGGGACGAGCGGACGGCGACGACATAGAGGGTGATCGAGAGCATAGTGCCCACAAGCGCTTCGGTCAGCGCCACATCCGCCGCACCTAGCAGGGCATATACCAGCGCCGCTACCGCCCCCAAAATGCCGCGAATAATCAGGGCATAATAGGGGTTAACCTGGGTCACCAGGAGAATTGCAGTTAAGGGCAGCAGCGCCACGATTACCAGTTCGTAGGGGGCATCAATCATCGTCACCTCTAATAACACTGCCATTGGCGCAGTAAGCGAGCACATAGCCCAGCACCGTATTCCAAATCGTTAGGGCCAATAGGGCCAGCAGCAGCAGGGGCCACTCCCGAGGAATCTGAAACAGCAGCCCCACCACAATGGCGATGGACCCCAGGGTGTCAGAAATCGACAGGCTGTGCAGCTTAAACAGCACGGAGCGATCCCCCAGTAGGGGCACCGTGCCCCAGAACCAAAACACCAGGCCCACACCAATCAAGAAGTAGCTAATGGCGGTAACAATCATAGGTCATTTATCCGTCTTAGTACGTGGGCCATCAGCATCAAGGCGGCGTTACCAACGCTCAAGATCAGCACCCCCACTACGCCAATCATCCAGTCATCCCGCAGTACCGATACCGCTAGAATCATCACTGAGGTTTTACTGGCGATGCTGGAGAAGGCGAGCATTTTTTGCCAGATATGGTTATCCTGCCAGGCTTCGTAAATGGGCAGCAGCAGCGCCGCCACCATGGCAATCATCACTAAGCTCATCTTGAACTCCCCTCCACGGGCCTCCCTTTCACACGCTTCCGCTTCACCCGATGCACCTCATACCAGCCGTCTTCGTGGCACTTGACCACGATGGTTTTGGGGGTAAAGGTAATCAGAAAAATATCCAGAAAAATCAGGCCCGGCGTCCGCTGGGGGCGGACTCGCTCCATGACTACGTCCTCCTCGGTGTGGGGAAAGATCATCATCTCCACCGCCTCGATGTAGGCCTTGGGAATGGCTACCGCAATCTCGCCAAAAGCCCGGAGCCAGTCCTGCACCACAGGCGGGGGACTAGGGGTGCGGGGCAGCAGCAGGGCCACCCCAGTACCGATGACGATGTTGGGGAGGCTGAGGTCGGCGGTGAGCAGGAACCAGATCATCAGCCGCAGCAGCAGGTCTAAGTAGCGAATCACGGCATCACCATCCAAAACAGCAGAGTCAACACAAGGCTCATGGCGCCGATCAGGTGGTCAAACTGCTCAGCCGCCCGGGGCAAGGCAACGCTGAGGCGCTTGACCACAAACCAGTAGAGCAACCAGCCCACGGCGACGGTAAGGCAGGCCTTGAGGATATTACCCAGGTCGTAGGCTTCTGGGTAGAAGCCGTTGGCGATCGCCAAGCCCCCCAGCAGGATTCCCACCGCGATCCAAAATTCTGGCTTTGGCTTTGACAGCTTCAGGTCGGGATGATCCACTTCGGCAGATTGGGGCATGCGCGGCAAAAAGATGAATTTGGCAAAGGAGATAGCCGTGCCCACCGCCGCTACATTGAGGGCTATTACCTGCCAGGGCAGCAGATTCTTCAGCGTCAGGGTCTTGGCCCCAAACCCCGCCAGCAGCGGCAGCCCAGAAATCGAGGCGCTGGCGATCGCCAGCGCTAGCCATAGTGAGCGCGGCACGCCGTACTTTTTGAGGGTCTTGAAGCTGCGGTTGGGCAGGTTGCCCGCCCCCAGAAACAGCGCTGATTTGACAAGCCCGTGGGTGAGGGCGTAAAAGCCACTCACCAGCGGTGCCGCTAGCACAAAGCCGAGCTGGGAGATGGTGTGGAAAGCCAGCATCCGCTTGGCGTCTTTAGTGAAGATGGCATAGCCCACCCCCAGTAGCGCCGTACCCACGCCGAACAGCCGCACCAGGGGGTCGACCGCCTCCACCATCAGGGCGCAGCGCACCATAGGGAAAACCCCTGTCTTGACGACTACGCCGGAGAGCAGCGCCGACACTGGCGTTTCCGATTCCGCATGGGTGAGGGGCAGCCACAGCCCCGAGACAAAGATGCCCCCTTTGGTCAACAGGCCCAGAAAAATCAGGGCGATTGCCTCGGGGGTCGCCATCGCTAGGCCTTCGTACTGAAAGGAGCCGCTGTCCCGGTAGACCAGTATGGCCCCTAGCAGGTAAAACAGCATGGCCGTATTGCTGATAAATAGGTAGCGCAAGCCCACCCAGATCGCCCGGTTGGTACGGGGATAGGCAATCAGCAAGAATGCGGCAATCCCAATCACCTCCAACGCCACGTAGAGGCTGATGAAGTCGGCGCAGACAAACACTGCGTTGACGCTGCCGTGCAAAATGATGGTTTGGATGTGGAAGAAGCTGGAGCGGTTGCGCCAGCAGTACACCACCACCGCCAGGGTAACCAGGGCATTCATGACGATGAAGTAGCCGCTGAGGCTATCGACCATTAAGGTAACCCCGAAGTTACCCAGCAGCGACAGCGTCACCGGTTCGCCCCAAATCTGGGGCAGCGCATACCCTAGGGAGACTAGCCCCACCCAAAGGGCCAAATAGCGGGCGAATTGCGGCAGCAGGTAAATGCTAAACCCGACCAGAAACGGCAGGGCCACCCAGGCCACAATTGGCATAAAAGCGATCGCGTCAGCAGAAATCATGGCGTGTGGCTCTTTTCAATCTCACGGGTATCTAAGGTGGGGTTATCTCGCGACAGCTTCATCACCCCCACCAGCATCACCGCCTGTACCGAAAAGCCAATCACAATGGCCGTCAGAATCACCGCCTGGGGCACGGGGTCAGCGTAGGCGAT
>JBCCAG010000931.1:0-1623 GCA_039814955.1 Cyanobacteria bacterium P01_A01_bin.135 | reverse complement strand
GGGATTTGGGGCGATCGCTCTCCCTCACAAACCACTTCAGCCGCACCATCTATCTCAATTCCAAGCAGACCACGCTAGAGCCCTCCCTCACTGAAATACTTCCCGTCAGGAGATAACCACTAAATCAGCTGCTCGGTCGCCGGCCAGGTGTGGCGCAGATGGTAGAGCTCTTTACGCAGGTTCGTGCGGGCTTGGGTATCAGTGGTTTCTGGCCAGAGCTGTGCTGCGACCTGCCGGCGCGGCTGTGGGGTGTGGCGGCGTATGAGCAGATAGGCAAGCAGGTGCTGCGCCCGCAGCCGCAGGGTCGCAGCACCTGGGTCTTGCGCTTCAATCCGAAATCCGCCCAGCAGCTTCACGCGTAACGATTCCATGTCTACTGATACGTGACAGTCTTAATTATTCTAGGGGGAAGGGTCCTGGGGTGTTGGGGCGATCGCCTCCTCTCAACCTAGACCGGGTTTAGAACATGCGTTTTTCCTAGGCGTAACGGATATGTCATCAGTTGATGACCCACGGCATAATAGGGTTTGAACTGCTAACTCCTGTCCCATGACCCTATCGCCCGTCGAATTCAATACTGCGCTGCAGTCTGGCACCACCACTGAGCGCGCCCTAGCGCTGTTCGACAGCCTGCCCCCGGTGGATTTGGCTTTTATGATGGGGCGCTGGCGCGGGGCTGGCTATCCCACTGGGCACCCGATGGATGGCCTGCTGGAGGCGGCAAACTGGTACGGTAAGGACTTCGTCGACCCTGACTGGGTGCATCCGCTGCTGTTTCAAGACGGCAACGGCAAAATTTTCAAAGTGGCCCCCAATCCCACGCTGATGGACTGGCTGCTGCGGCTGCCAATCCCAAAGAACAACGCCCTGCAGCCCGTTGTATCTGGCTTTAGCACCCTGCTCAAAACCGACGAACCCAAGGCGCGGCTGCGGATGATGGAACACCGGGGTCAGGTGAGCGCCACGATGATCTATGACCATTTGCCCATCCACGATGTATTTCGTAAAGTGAACGAGAACACGGTGCTAGGGCTAATGGATTACCGCAAGTCTCCTCAGCCCTTCTTTTTCGTGCTGCGCCGCGAAGTGCCTCAATAGGCTATAGGGCGCTTCCCAATCGAATGACGTTATACGAATGACGTTTGAGAAGGCATGACGACATCTGATTCCGGCGTGCAATCTAGCAGTCTCGATGTAAGCAACCTGGCTCCTGCTCTGCTGGGTCGCATTTTAGATGAGGTAACCCCAGCTCTGGGGCCTACTGACCTTGCCCTGGGGGTCCCCCTAGATGTCTCCCCGCTTCTGTCGCTGCTAGATTTAGGTGACGGGGCGGTCGGCAGCGAAGAGCCGGAGGAACTGGCGGCGATCGCTCAGACGGTGGACAGCGCGCTAGAAGAGCTGCGGAATGCGGGACGATCGCTGTTGGACGTAGGAGCTTTGACGGCGGGGCCGCTAGCCATTGCCGGACTCACAGAGGCCGTAACGGTAGAGCGGGACAGCGCCGGGGTAGTGCATATCCGCGCTGAGAATAACGCCGACCTGTTTACGGCCCTCGGCTTTGTCCACGCCAGCGATCGCCTCTGGCAAATGGATTTTCAGCGGCGGCTAGTGGCGGGGAACTTG
>JBCCAG010000357.1:0-4650 GCA_039814955.1 Cyanobacteria bacterium P01_A01_bin.135 | reverse complement strand
GAAACGCTGCTGGAATTTTCGGTAGACCAGGAAATTCCAGCACTGTTGAGGGCCGTCTCTACCTGGGAAGATGCCTCATCCGATGAGGATGATCCCTAGAGGCGAACAGACTAAGCAAAATGAAGAAGCGAGTTAGAAGGACCTATCTGCTCTTGCTGCTTGCAGCCGCGGGGTGAGCTACCAGCGACTGAGCCAGCTGATGCAGCAGCGATCGCATTGTTCTGCTGGTGAGGATCGCGTTATCCTAAAGTGCGGTCTTTATAGGACCTCTTCCCAGTAGCGATGCCGTCAATTTGCCGCTCTTGAGCTGGCTTGAGGGCTAGTTTAAGTGCTGGCTGTTGACCTCGAGCTTATGACCCAGACCACCGCGACGAATAACGCGACAAACCAGGTCACGATCATTTACTGCACCCAGTGCCGCTGGCTACTGCGGGCTACCTGGATGGCCCAGGAGCTGCTGACAACGTTCAGCGAAGAGATTGAGGCGCTGACCTTGCAGCCTGCCACCGGGGGAAAGTTCGAGGTGCATGCCAGGGGCCAGCTCGTCTGGTGCCGTAAGCAGGAGGATGGCTTTCCGGAGATCACCGAACTGAAGCAGCGCGTGCGTGACCAGATTGCCCCCCAGCGCGACTTAGGCCATATCGACCGCCGTTCTCCTAAGCCGGCTCAACCCTAGATGGCCTCCGCTCCCACCGCGGCTTCCACTACCGCACCAACTTCAGTGCAATCACTGCTACCCACCGCGGCCTACCTTCACATTCCCTTCTGCCGCCGCCGCTGTTACTACTGCGATTTCGCTGTCTCGATTGTGGGCGATCGCCCCCCCACCGCTAGGCTAGCTTCAGCGCAACCAACCCAACCCGAACAACCAAACGGCCACGGCTCCCAGGCGATCGCCGCCTACGTCGATATTCTGTGCCAGGAGATTGCCCTTACTCCCCCCGGCCCGCCGCTAGAGACGGTATTTTTTGGCGGCGGCACCCCCTCGTTGTTGTCTAGTCAGCAGCTTGGCCGCATCCTGGGGCAGCTCGCCCAGCGCGGCATCGCCCCTGGCGCTGAGGTCTCCATTGAGGTGGACCCAGACACTATCACTGACGGCATGCTGGGGCGCTACCGCGATTTGGGGATCAACCGCATTAGCTTGGGGGTGCAGGCCTTTCAGGACAAGCTGCTGACCGCCTGCGGGCGCACCCATCGGCGGCACCACATCGACCGGGCCCTGGCCCAGCTGCGCAGCGCCGGGTTAACCAACGTCAGCCTCGATCTGATCTCCGGCCTCCCGCACCAGACCTTAGAAGACTGGACCGAATCGCTGCAGATGGCGATCGCCACCGGCGTGCCCCACCTGTCGGTATATGACCTAATTGTGGAGCCCCGCACCGCCTTCAGCCGCTGGTATAGCCCGGGGGAAGCGCCCTTGCCGCCAGAAGAAACCACCGCCCGGATGTACCGGCAGGCCCAGGTGCTATTGACCGCAGCGGGCTACGAGCATTACGAGGTGTCTAACTACGCCAAGCCGGGCTTTCAATGCCGCCACAACCGTGTCTACTGGCAGAACTTGCCCTTCTACGGCTTTGGCATGGGGGCCGCAAGCTATGTGCAGCAGCGGCGGCTCACCCGTCCCCGCACCCAGGCGGGCTACCGGCAGTGGGTGGCCCGCCTGCCCACAGCGGCTTCTACAGGAGCTTCTGTAGACAGTCAGCCGGACAGCCCAACGGAGCAACTGCTCGACACCCTTATGCTAGGGCTGCGGCTGGCGGAGGGACTGTCGCTCGATTCTTTAGCCCAGCGATTTGGCCCCGAGGCCGTTCGCCAGATCATCGGGACGCTGACCCCCTTCACCGCCAAAGGCTGGGTGCGCTACAGCCCGTCAGAAACAGCCTCGGCAGCAAGCCCCATGCCGGGAGAGCACCACCGCATTTACCTCAGTGACCCGGAGGGCTTCTTGTTCTCTAACGTGATTCTCTCAGCTCTATTTGATGCGCTTGACGATTAGCCATAGCGATCGCCCTTGTCCAGCCTCCCTACAGGTCAGGAAAATTTGATAACCTGGTTCAAATATTCCAAATCATACGGTCGCGGGGGCTTTTGCGTGGACATACAAATTGGTAAGGGGAAAACGGCTCGCAGGGCGTACGGTATCGATGAGATTGCGCTAGTGCCAGGGCGAGGCACCGTCGACCCCGCCTTAGCAGATACCCGCTGGAAAATTGGCGGCATTGAGCGAGAAATTCCCATTATCGCCAGCGCTATGGACGGGGTGATCGACGTCGGTATGGCCGTCCGGCTGACGGAGTTAGGGGCCATGGGGGTACTGAACCTAGAGGGACTACAGACGCGCTACGAAGACCCCAATCCGGTGCTGGACAAGATTGCATCAGTGCCCAAAACCGAATTTGTCACGCTGATGCAGGAGCTCTATGCCCAGCCCATCCAGCCGGCGCTAATCACTAAGCGCATCGAGGAAATTAAGTCCCGAGGTGGGATTGCCGCCGTCAGCGTTACCCCGGCGGGGGCCAGCCGCTTCAAGGAGGCGATCGCCGCCGCGGGGGCCGACATGGTGTTCATCCAGGCCACGGTTGTCTCCACGGCCCACCTTTCCCCAGAGTCCGTCACGCCCCTGGACTTAGCCCAGTTTTGCCAAGAGATGCCCATGCCGGTGGCGCTGGGCAACTGCGTCACCTACGAGGTTACCCTCAGTCTGATGCAGGCCGGGGCTGCTGCCGTGATGGTGGGCATTGGCCCAGGAGCCGCCTGCACCTCACGGGGAGTGCTGGGGGTGGGTGTTCCCCAGGCCACTGCTGTAGCGGATTGCGTGGCTGCCCGCCGCGACTATGAGCAGGAGACGGGCCGCTATGTACCGGTGATTGCCGACGGCGGCTTGGTTACCGGAGGGGACATCTGCAAATGCATCGCCTGCGGCGCCGATGGGGTAATGATTGGCTCCCCCTTCGCCCGGGCGGCAGAAGCGCCGGGGCGCGGCTACCACTGGGGGATGGCCACCCCGAGCCCTGTGTTGCCTCGGGGGACCCGCATCAGCGTGGGCACAACCGGTACCCTAGAGCAGATTTTGCGAGGGCCGGCCCAGCTCGATGACGGCACCCACAACTTGCTGGGGGCCCTGCGCACCAGTATGGGGACCCTAGGGGCGAAAAATCTGCGGGAGATGCAGCAGGTGGATGTGATTATTGCCCCGTCTCTGTTGACGGAAGGAAAGGTTTACCAGAAAGCTCAGCAGCTTGGCATGGGGAAGTAAAATTTCCTCAAATTATCAATACAAACTGACGCTTTAGAGGCTGGCAAAAGCAGATTGCTCGCTTACAATGGGGGCATAGCGGAGACATTTGTTTCCGTTCACTCCTCACACCATTCTCCGCCTGGATAACCTCCGGGCGGTTTCTTATTGGTTCTAGGGTAGCCTTGTCTTTTAGGCCAAGGTATCGCCATAGACAGCTTATTGGATTGTCCTATTGAACCAGCGCGGTTACCTTTGAGGTCAATTCTGGGTATGGTGGCGGGCCGCTTCAGCTAAAGTCAGCAACTCCGCCGCAGCCGCCATAACCTGATTCTCCTCCCCCTGCTGCAGCCACAGCAAGTATTCAATGTTGCCCGCTGGCCCAAGCAGCGGCGACCAGGTGACCCCCGAGACCCCCCACCCCAACGATCGCGCTGCGTCAACGACCCCGGCGATCGCCTCAGCCTGCAGCGCCGCCTCCCGCACGACGCCTTTTTTCCCCACCTTGCCCTTGCCTACTTCAAACTGAGGCTTTACTAGCAGCACTGCCTCCCTAGGCGGAGCCAGAAGTGCCCACAGCGCCGGCAGCACCTTGGCCAAAGAGATAAACGACACATCCACCACGCCCAAATCGGCGTCTGGGGCCGTCTCACCGTAGAGATCTGCTGGCGTCAGGTGCCGCAGATTAGTGCGCTCCCGCAGCAGCACCCGCCCATCCTGCCGCAGCTTCCAGGCTACCTGCCCATAGCCCACGTCAATGCCGTACACCTTTTGGGCCCCGGCCTGCAGGAGACAGTCGGTGAACCCGCCGGTGGAAATGCCGCCGTCTAGACAAATGCGCCCCGTCACCGCAATCGGGAATTCCTTCAGGGCCTTGGCCAACTTCTCCCCTCCCCGGGACACGTAGGGCGATCGCGCCTTTAGGTCAATCTGCGCCGTCACATCTACGTTGGTTCCGGGCTTATCCACCACCTGCTGGTTGACCCGCACCTCCCCGGCGCGAATCAGCCGCTGGGCCCGCTGCCGCGAGTCGCAGAGCTGGCGGTCCACCAGAAGCTGGTCTAGGCGCTGCTTGGTCACGGCAATTGTCTCCTCAACCTCCTTAAGGAAAATCCTCATTGTAGCGGGCATTCAAGCCCACACAGGCAATGGCATCCTAGTGGATAATAGAACACTGACGGTTCACCGAGCAGGATTTGGGACGTGACATTGGCAGACGAGAACTTCACAACACAGACGTCCCGTCAGGAACTGCGCGAGCTGGTGCGGCTGCAGCTGCAGGCCCTGCTAGAGCAGAATAATCTACAGGGGGCAAAGGCGCTGCTGATTCCCGTGCAGCCCGCCGACATCGCCGAGGCCATTGAAGGCCTGCCAGAAACCATGCAGGTAATTGCCTTTCGGCTGCTGCTGAAAAG
>JBCCAG010000393.1:0-4410 GCA_039814955.1 Cyanobacteria bacterium P01_A01_bin.135 | reverse complement strand
TTGTCCTGCAGCCCTTCTTTGAAGGCCAAGTGCAGCACTTCGAACCATTCCGGCTTGATCTCCAGCCCGGCCCGCATGCCGTCCACATCTTTGGTGTGGGTCAATCCCTGCAGGGCCCAGTCCACCCGGGCCAGCATCTCCTGGGCGGGTAGGGTCTTATTGGCGACGGTGAAGCCCCCCGCATGGCTCTCGATGTTGTGGACGACCCGCACCAGCGCTTTGACGTAGCTGCTCTGGACCGTGATATTCAACTCGGGATAGTCGGTCATCAGCGATCTCAGCAGGCTCAGCCCCACGTCGACTTGGGCATCCCCCCCTTCCGATTGTGGAATAGAGAGGTCGAGCAGCAGCAGAGCTGGCGCTGCTGACTGCAAGTGCTTGAGGGCCTCGTCTGCTGTCTGCGCCGTCACAATCTCAGTGTCCGGGTAGCGGCTTTGTAGCCGACTGAGGGTGCCATCCAAGACCATGTCGTGGTCGTCAACAACTAAAAACATCTGCGCAACCTTGGGTAGATCGTGTTCTATCTCAGCTAGAGAAACATTGTTTGTTACCATTAGCAACCATGCTGCAAAACTGCGATGCGAATAAATACAGAGGTAAAGGGTATCAATCAGCCCATTATTAAAGTGCTGTGCTCGGTCGTTTGAAGGTTCCTGACGAAGCTTCCCTAAGGCCTGGAAGGCCTAATTCCTGGGGCCTGGGAGAATCACCCAATCTCGGCGAACCACCCTCTATGCTTGGCGCATGTCAGATGTTGGGTGCGGTAGCTGAGCCTTGCTCAATAGCGCAGATAAACAGCGCCTCGCACCAGTTTGTGCACCTATTGTAGCAAAGCATATAGGCCAATCTTGATAAATTCTGTAGCCAAAACGCAGAAGGCAGAACATTAACTTGCCTAAAACTTCCTGAGAGCCTGCCGCTCCCGGCAAAAAGACTGGGGTGACCAGTTCCGTAATTCTACTAGCTTTATCTAGCCCTAACTGAGGGCAGTGAGAATTACTGCCCGTTATGATACTCTTTTTGGCCCACGAAGCGGTGGGCGACGGTCTCCGGCTGAATGGCTGACAGCACAACATGGCCAGAGTCGGTAATGATGACAGCCCGGGTGCGGCGACCGTAGGTGGCATCCACCAGCTCACCGCGCTCGCGGGCATCGCTGATGATACGCTTGATAGGGGCCGATTCTGGGCTAACGATGGCAATGACGCGGTTGGCAGAAACAATGTTGCCAAATCCGATGTTGATTAGCTTGATATCCATAACAAATTGCGCTCACGGAAGCGAGAGTTAAATTTGATACCATTTTGACTGTATTTTCCCTGATTTCAAAACCACAGGGCGCAATTCACCGAATCTTATTCGTGTTGGTCGTCCCTGTGGATACTTACTAAACATTAGCGGGCTTAATACCGGCGGTGCAGACAGTTGACTTCACAACATTGACGGCGGTTTGTGCCGAACTGCGGCAAGGGTGGTTGCCGGCTCGGGTCGAGCAGGCCTATCAGCGCGATCGCTTCACGGTGGCCCTGGCCCTGCGCACCCTTACCGGCCGCGACTGGCTGACCCTATCTTGGCATCCCCAGGCCGCGCGCCTCTGTCTCGACGCGCCCCCACCCCGGGATCCGGACACCTTCACCTTCAGCCAGCAGCTTCGCCATCAGCTGGGTGGGCTGGCGCTGGTGGCTATCGACATGGCGGCCTGGGAGCGAGTAGTGGATCTGCAGTTTGCCCGTCGCCCCGGCGATGCGATTCTGTGGCACCTGTATGTGGAGATTATGGGCAAGTACAGCAATGTGGTACTGGCCACCGCCGAGCAGCAGGTAATCACCGCCGCCCATCAGGTAGGGCCGCAGCAGTCCAGCGTCAGAACCATTCAAACGGGTCAGCCTTATCAGCCGCCTCCGGCCCTGCGAGATCCCCAGCCCCGGCTAGATGAGCCACAGTCGGTGTGGCAAGAGCGGGTGGCTCTGGTGCCAGGCAAACTGTGGAAGATGCTGATTAAGGCCTACCGAGGACTTAGCCCCTCTCTAACCCGGCAGATGGCCCAAGCGGCAGGCCTGGATCCCAATCAGCCTACTGATAGTCTAGAGGCATCGGACTGGGCGCGGCTGTTTGAGCGCTGGCAGGAGTGGCTTAAAAGCCTCGCTTCAGATAACTTTCGCCCGGCCTGGCTTGAGGTTGGCTACACCGTCATGCCCTGGGCAACGGCGGAGCCGGCAGACTCGGTGCAAGGGCTAGTGGCCCAGTACTACCAGGCAGAGCTCAACCAGCAGATTTTTGCCCAACTCCGGCACCAGCTACAGCAGAAGCTGGCTAGCTTACTGAAGAAGCTGGAGACCAAGGCCGCAGACTTTCGGGGGCGGCTGCGTCAGTCTGATCAGGCGGAGCAGTACCGCCAGCGGGCCGACTTGCTGATGGCTTACCTGCACGAATGGCAGCCCGGCATGACGGAAATTCAGCTCGCTGACTTTGATACAGGTGAGCCGGTGAAGATTACGCTCAATCCCACCAAAAACGCGGTGCAAAATGCCCAGGCCTTTTACAAGCGCCATCAAAAAATGAAGCGATCGCGGGGGGCCATTGAGCCCCTTCTGGCGGAGGTAGAGACGGAGATGGCCTATTTGGAGCAGGTAGAGGTGGCGATTGCCCAGCTTGAGACCTACCGGACGGAAGCGGACCTCACCTCCCTACGGGAGATTCAGCAGGAGCTGCAGCAGCAGGGCTACCTAGAAGGCGAGCAGCGCCAGAGCCGCACTGCCCAAACCGAGTTCTACCGCTACCAGGCCCCCAGCGGATTTGAGATTTGGGTGGGCCGCAACAACCGCCAGAATGACGAGCTCACCTTCAAGGTGGCCACCGAGTATGACCTGTGGTTCCACACCCAGGAGATTCCCGGGAGCCACCTGCTGCTGCGCCTTGACCCCGGAGCGGTGGCCCAAGAGGCGGACCTGCAGGCGGCGGCGGACCTAGCGGCATACCATAGCCGCGCGCGTCAAAGTGACCAGGCTCCCGTGGTCTATACATCCCTCAAGCATGTGTACAAACCCAAAGGGGCCAAGCCAGGAATGGTGATCTATAAGGAAGAAACGGTGATTTGGGGCCACCCGCAGCAAGGGAAGGCGATCGCCGAAGCCCAGAGAGGATAGCGCTGCTATGTCTACACCAATGCCACATCGGACCGCTTGGGTTCTGCTTATGGGTAGATATCGATAAGCTGTGCCCTCCAATACAGTTTTACCTGTAGCGTCTGAAAGGCGACAGCGGCGGGCGAATAGTTCTAGGTCGCCGCGCTAGCCTTTCAGGTGTTGGGACAAGCCGTTTAAACAGGACAGGACAAGTGGAACTTGGCATCAAGGGAAAGGTGGCCCTCGTCACCGGGGGAGATTCTGGGATTGGTCGAGCAACGGCAAAGCTGTTGGCGGATGAAGGGGTGAAAGTCGCCCTGCTGGATAAAACCACCGACAAGCTGCAGGACACGGTGGCAGAAGTCAAAACCGTGGGAGAAGCGATCGCCATCTCCGCCGACCTGCGGGAGCTGAAGCAGGTGGAAGCAGCGCGGGACCAGATTCTAGAGCAGTATGGCACCGTAGATATTCTGGTCAACTGTGCGGGCATCACTGGGGCCACCGGTGACTTCCTTGAGATTAGCGACGAGGAATGGTACGAGGCCCTGGAAGTAGACCTGATGGCGGCGGTGCGCCTCTGCCGCGTGTTCATTCCGGTGATGCAGGGCTCTGGTTGGGGGCGCGTGGTGCTGATTAGCTCAGAAGATGCCACCCAGCCCTACACGGACGAGATGCCCTACTGCGCGGCCAAAGCCGGCGTCCTCAATTTTGCCAAGAATCTGTCTAAGCAGTACGCCAAGGACGGCGTGCTGGTGAACTCGGTGTCCCCCGCTTTTATTGCTACTCCCATGACCGACGCCATGATGACGCAGCGGGCGGAGAAGAAGGGCATGAGCTTTGATGAGGCCGTAGATACCTTTTTGCAGGAGAAGCGCCCTCACCTAGAGCTACAGCGGCGCGGCAAGGCCCAAGAGGTAGCAGCGGTAATTACTTTCCTCTGCTCCCAGCAGTCTAGCTTCGTGGTGGGGGCCAACTATCGCGTGGACGGTGGCTCGGTGGCGTCGATTCACGCCTAGGGCTACCGCGATCGCCTAATCTGGCGCAGCAACTGCCGCAACTGCTGGGGGTCTGTCGGGATCGCGCCATATCGCCAGCGCATGTACGCTGCTGACAGTGCCTCGACGGCAGAGGCCGTGGGGCCAGCGAGCTGCTCCTTGAGCAGGGCGGTATGTTCTAAAGGCGTTTGGTAAGGGCGCTTTGGGACCCCGCGATCGCCCGCCCACACCAGCATTCGCTGATAGATCGCTTCCACGGGCGGCAGTTGCCGCAGCCGCCACCAGCCCCA
>JBCCAG010000430.1:0-4123 GCA_039814955.1 Cyanobacteria bacterium P01_A01_bin.135 | reverse complement strand
GATGCCCTGCCACATCTGCCCCTTGCGGCTGGCGTGGGGGGCACGAGCGAGGATAAATTCGTCCATTGTCCATCCCGAGGCGAAGGCGATCGCCGCCCGACCGTTGGAGAGGTTATCCACCACCGCCCAGTCCTCCGCCACGCGCACAGGATGGTGCAGCGGCATCACTACGCTACCGGCCCGAATCTGTAGCCGCTCGGTGACCATAGCTAGAGCGGCACTGGTGACGCAGGGGTTGGGGTAGAGGCCCCCGAAGGCGTGGAAATGCCGCTCGGGGGTCCAAACGGCGGTGAAGCCGTTTTGGTCAGCGAACTTGGCGCTTTCAATTAAAAGCTGATATTGATCGGGCTGGGCAACGGAGCCATCGCCGTCGAAATAGAAGAGGCTGAATTTCATATTTCTTCTCTTGATGTTAGCGCAGTTTCCGATAATGAGTTGGGCCTTTATTTATCAATTTTGCTATTTCTAAAGCGGACTTCCTAGCTGACCCTCTATATCCTTTGCTGGCATCGATTCAATTTCATCCAGCAGAGTCTCAATAGTGGCTTGATCTGAATCATTCATCTGGTTTTCCCGAACGGTTTTAGCAATACCGGCCACCGTGGGTGCCTCAAACAAAAATGCCCGCATAGGAATCTCTACCTGAAACTCTTTCCGCAGTCGCGTCACCGCCTGAATCGCCAGCAGCGAATGCCCCCCTAGCTCAAAAAAGTTGTCGTGAACGCCCACCTTCTCCACCCCCAGCAGATCCTGCATCGCGGTAGCGATGGTAGCCTCTAGCTCGTCTCTGGGAGCCACGTACTCGCTGGAGAGCTGGGGTCTAGTGTGGCCTGTGGTGGTCTCTGCGGCGGGCGCTACCGTCTCGGGGGGAAGAATCCACTGCTCAAAGCGATCGCGTAGATTAGTAGGCGATACCGCCACCTGGGCAAGCTGGGGCTGGGCCAGGGCGCGCCGGGTTGCTCGCCACACCTCTTCTGGCGTCATCGCTAGATCGAGCAGCTTGGAGCCAGTCATTTGCGGCACGTCGTCGGTGCAGGCGTCCCAGTTGATGCTCAGCCAGCGGGGGTGGGCATCGCCTTGGGAAATGCCGTGGGAAGTACTGTGGGAAATAGCGAGGCTGTCCAGGTAGCTGCTGGCAGCGGCGTAGGCTCCGAAGCCCACCCCACCCACCACCGAGGAGAGGGACGACTGCAGCAGAAAAAACTCCGGCGCGTCCGGCAGGGCCGACAGCAGCGTCTGCACCTCCCGCGTCCGGCGAAATACCGCCTCGCAGTCCTGGGGCGCCAGCTCCGGCAGCAGCACGCTAGCGCGATCGCCCGTGGTGCCCGCGTGGATGACGCCGTGGTAGGGGCCAAAGGTCGTCAGCCCTCCCTGCACGATGGCCTGTGTCTGAGCTGCGTTAGTCAAGTCGGCGCTAAACCACAGGTAGTCTGTGCCCACAGTTCCCAAGCCCTGGAGCTTGCGGATTAGGCGGCTGACCTCGTGTTGGGGGCCGTGGGTAGCGGTCCACTGCTCCCACTCATTCGGCGGCGGCAGTCCAGGGCGACCGATGAGCACCAGCCGGGCCTGGACCGCTTGGCGCAGGGCCTGGGCGTAGGTCATGCCTAGCCCTTCCACTAGGTCTCCGGCAATTAGATACACTCCGTTTTGCTTTAGGGGCGGCTCTCCCTCCGGCAAAGGCATTGCCTGGTAGGTCTGAGTCCAGCGGTAGCCGTCCCGGTAGGCGACGATAGGGTCGGTGGCCCCCAGCTCGCGGTAGAGGCTGCCAAACTGCTGCTCGAAGGCCGCTTCGTTGACCTCCAAGGAGATATCCAGGCAGCGGCAGCAGATGTGGGAGTACTCCTGGGGGATGACCTTGCACAGGCCAGTGAGGGCGGCTTTTTCGGGGTTAACGGTGTCGGTTCCCAGCACCGACTGCGTGTGAGTGGCGATCGCGGTTAGCCGGTGGGGCGTGCTGGTGTTGGCGAGGGCTTGGGCCAGGTACAGCAGGCTGTAGAAGCCCGTGGCTAAATCGGCGGACTGCCCCGCTAGGCTATCCGCTACGGCGCTGGGTAAATGCTCAGCGCTCCACCCGTGTACCCAGTGGGTCTCCCCCTGATGGGCTAGAAACTGCACCAGGGTCCGGTAATCCTCGGGACGGGTGGGGTTGAGGGTATAGACCTGCCCCTGCTGCGCGAACTCAGCCCCCGCATGCACCCGCACCACCCGCTGCCCGGCGTCTATGAGTCGCTGCGTCAGACCAGCCCCCGCCGCGTCCGCCTCGAACACCACCCACAACTCGCTCGTAGGCGGCTGCAGATGGGACAAGTGCGATCGCGTCCAGGTAGGCAGGTAAAACCAGTCGGCCATATCCGCCGCCTTGGTCTCCTGCGGGGCCTCGTAGACTCGCTCGCTAGTCTCCCGCAGCGGCACCCAGTAGCGCTGGCGCTCAAAGGGATAGGTGGGCAGAGGTACCCGCCGCCGCGGCTCGTGGGCATGGTAGCCCGGCCACTGCACCGGCAGTCCCGCCAGCCAGAGATGCCCCAGGGCCTCCAGCATTGTCGCGCCACCTGCGGCCTGCTCCTTCGGGTGGGGCAGGGAATTGAGCACCAGGGCGGCTCCCGGCTCGGGCAGGGCCTGCTGCGCCAGGGTCTTGAGGGTGCGCCCTGGCCCCACCTCCAGCAGCACCGGGTTGGGTAAATCCAGGAGGGCGCGCACGCCGCTGTAGAGCTGCACCGGCTGCCGCAGATGCCGCGCCCAGTAGGATGGGTCGGTGGCTTCTGCCGCCGTTAGCCAGGTGCCGGTGACGTTAGAGAGGAGGTCAATCTGGGGCGGCTGTAGGGTGATTTGACTCACCAGGGCCTCCAGCTCCGCCACCGCCGGCTCCATCAGCAGGGAATGGAAGCCGTGGGAGGTGTGCAGCCGCCGACAGCTAATGCCCTTCGAGTCTAAGTCAGCTTGGAATGCAGCGATCGCCTCGGTGGTTCCTGACACCGCACAGAGGCTGGGTCCATTCACCGCCGCCACCGTCACCTCGGTTGGCAGCAGCGGCAGCAGCTCTTGCTCCGGCTGCATCACCGACAGCATCGCCCCCGGCGGACAGGCCTGCATCAGCCGTCCCCGCGCCGCCACTAGCCGCAGCCCGTCTTCTAAAGAAAACACCCCGGCCACACAGGCGGCGACGTATTCCCCGATGCTGTGGCCGATGAGGGCGTCGGGTTCAATGCCCCAGGACTGCCAGAGCTGGGCCAGGGCGTATTCCACGGCGAACAGGGCGGGCTGGGCGATTGCGGTTTGGTTTATTTGCGCTGAATCAGGCTCAGCGATCGCCTCTGGGTAGAGCACCGCCAGCAGATCCATCCCCTCCTCCGCTAAAATCTCAGCGCAGCGGGCGATCGCCTGGCGGAACACCGGCTCGCGGTCGTAGAGGTCGCGGCCCATGTTGGGGTGCTGGCTGCCCTGCCCGGAGAACATGAAGGCCAGGGTACGGGGAGCGTCCCCGGCAACTTGAGTGGGGAGGGTGCCAGAGGTGAGCTGCTGAGCGGCATCTGCCAATGACTGACAGCGGCAGATGCGGCGATGGGTAAAGGGGCGGCGACCCACCTGCAGGGTGTGGGCCACGTCGGCCAGGTTGAGGTTGGGGTGGGCCTGCAGGTAAGCGGCTAGGTTGGCGGTGGCCTGGTCCAAGGCGGCGGCGGTTTTGGCAGAGAGCACCAGCAGTTGGTGGGCGGGCTGGGCGTTGCTTTGAGTCAGCTCAATCGGGGGCGCTTCTTCGAGAATCACGTGGGCATTGGTGCCGCCCATGCCAAAGGAGCTTACCCCGGCGCGGCGGGGAGTGCCGTTTCTGGGCCAGTCGCTGAGCTGCTGCTGTACCGTGAAGGGGCCGCTGGCAAAATCGATTTGGGGGTTGGGCTGCTGGAAGTGGAGGCTGGGGGGGAGCTGCTGGTGCTTCAGCGCCAGGGCGGTTTTAATCAGGCCAGCGACGCCAGCAGCGGCGTCCAGGTGGCCCAGGTTGGTTTTCACCGAGCCGAGGGCGCAGGGGCCGGGGTGCTCGGAAAAGGCTTTGGTGAGGGCGGCCACTTCGATGGGGTCTCCCAGGGCGGTGCCGGTGCCGTGGGCTTCGACGTAGCTGATGCTGGCGGCG
>JBCCAG010000386.1:0-4455 GCA_039814955.1 Cyanobacteria bacterium P01_A01_bin.135 | reverse complement strand
TGCCCTGATGGATAAGCAAATTACGGTGGAGGAAGACAGCGCCCTGAAGACTATTTATACGGCCCTTGAAACCTCTAGCGCTGGTCCCTCAGCTAAAAGCTGAGCTTTACAGGGGAGTGACAAGACTATTCAGTCTACTGGTGAGCTCAGCTCATGTTCCCAGTACCAGAGCGGCTCCGGAATGCCTTGACCGTTACTGGGGCTGACTGCATACTGCATATCTTGAGAATCGGCGTAGTAAACACATCCATAAACTACGCCTTCTCTACCATCGGGAAGATAGACCTGCTGGCCGAGCGAGAATTTGGGTTGAGGTACATTTTCAGGTGCCACGGTTAAAAAATGTTAAATACGAGAATCTATGATGTTTCCTCTGTCGTACATCAAGAGATGACAGGCAATAAGAAACATCACGAAACCTGATTGGAGGCTCTCGCTGGCTCTACAAAATCCGTAACATATAGGCATCTGCGCTGACAGTGGTGTAGTACTGAGGCGGCTTATGACAGCTCCTTCCTGAACGGTTCGGTGTAAGAGATCTCAGCTTTATTGGCGGTTACGTATAAAAGCTAGGTATGAAAGACAGTCAACGCTTGCGGACTTTAACAATTCGTCTCCCTGAAGATGTGATAGAGGCTATCAGGGCCTCAGCGGCCTCTCAAGACAAATCTGTCAGCGAATTTATTGCAGAAGCGCTAGGTAAGATGACTAGCGAGCAGCCAAATATGTGACGCTGAGGTGGGCGGACGCTCCTTTCAACTCCCGATACCGCGCTGTTTGGCTTCTCCGATCGCCGCTGCTGCCATGGGCAACCCGTCCAAAATCGGGTACAATTTTAGACCGTGCCGTTTCGCTGACGCTGGAGATCCCCATGGCTCGTAAATGTACCCTCACGGGTAAAAAGGCCAACAACGCCTACGCTGTATCACACTCCCACCGCCGTACCAAAAAGCTGCAGGGCGCTAACCTGCAGAGCAAGCGGGTCTGGTGGCCCCAGGGCAACCGCTGGGTGAAGCTGCGCCTTTCCACCAAAGCCATCAAAACCCTCAAGACCCGCGGCGTCGAAGCTATGGCCCGCGAAGCTGGGATCGATCTCAACAAATATTAAAAACTTAAGCTAAAGCCCCGCCGCCACCTCAAAATCGGCAGCGGCCTGCTGCGTTAGCGGCACCGCAAACAGCGCTTGGGCGATCGCCGGCGAAATCGTAAAGGTATCTAGCCCCTGCTGCGCCAAGGTCGTCAAATCCGCCACCTGGCGAATGCTGGCCACCAGCAGCCGGGTGGTATTTTGCATAGCCGTCAGCGATCGCTGCATAGCGGCAACAACGGCTATGCCATCTTGCCCAGCGTCGGTGAGTCGGCCTAGGTAGGGGGCCACATAGGCAGCATCCATCGCCGCACCCAGCAGTGCTTGGTGGGCGTAATAGGCGGCGGTGAGGGTAAGCGGGATACCCTTGAGCTGAGCGGCGGCGGCAATTCCAGCTTGAGTGAGGGGGACTTTGACCACGACGCGATCGCTCAAGTCCGCCAGGGCTTTGCCGGTGTCGGCCATGGCCTCTCCCCAGGTCTGCAGATGTACCTCCTGCATGCCGTAGCCTAGCGCCGTCTCCAATAGCCTGGCCATATGGTCCACAGTGCAGGGGACCCCAGCCCGCTGTAGCAGCAGGGGATTCGTGGTGACGCCATAAAACAGCCCCGTCGGCAGCCAGGTAGCCCACTGCTCCACATCCGCTGTGTCAAGAAATAGCCGCAGTCCGGTCGCGCTAGTCGCCATTGGTGAATTTTCCACTACAAACTTGCTCCGCTAAAACACCTATCACGGGATAGACGCCAAGCGATAGTAAAGTAGCGTGTGATGGAGCACAAACCCGATACTGCCGAGACAATGCCAGACGCGCCAGCCGAACAGCCTACGCTACACCGGGGCCTCCAGGGCATCCTAATTGATAAAACCGAAATCTCTGACCTGCGCACCGACGATTTTGGCCTAATTTACCGGGGCTACCCCATCGCAGCGGTGCTGGAGTCTTTAGACTACGAGTCGGTGCTGTACCTACTGCTGCAGGGCACCCCTCCCGATGCCAGGGAAGCCCAAGCCTTTCGCGATCGCCTGATTACCACCCGTCAGCTACCAGACGCCGCCGTCGCCATTATTCATCAGCTCAAATCGGCATCGCCCCTGGTGGCTCTGCGCACGGTGGTCTCGGCCCTAGCGGTAGACGAGCCCAATTCCGGGAATCCCGATACTCTAATGACCCAAGCCACCCGGCTGATTGCCCAAGCTACCCAGGCGATCGCCCTGCACCATGCTCTGCGCCAGGGCCGCACCCTACCTGACTACGACTCCAAGCTGGGCCATGCTGCTAATTATCTATATGCCATCACGGGCGATCGCCCCTCAGATAAAGAGGCGATGATCATGGACCAGTGCTTTACTTTACTGGCGGAGCACGGCTCCAACGCCTCCACCTTTGCCGGACGGGTGGCCGCCAGCACCGGGGCAGACCTGCATGCCGCCATGACCGCCGCCTTGGGCACCTTAGGCGGCAGCCTCCACGGCGGAGCCATGGGGGAGGTAATCGACATGCTCAACGCCATCGACTACAGCCAGGACGTACTCACTCAGCTCAAGGAGCGGCGCAAGCGGCAAAAGCGGATCAGCGGCTTCGGCCACCGCATTTACAAAACGGTGGACCCCAGAGCCCCGTTCCTGCGGTTCCACGCCCGCACCCTCAGCCAGGCCAAGGGCAGCGATTTATTTGATAAAGCGGAAGCGGTGGAAGCGGCCATGGCCCCCTACCGCCGCCACGGGGTCAACGTCAACGTGGACTACTACCTCAGCCTCATTTACCACTTGCTGGGCATCCCCACTGACCTGATTACCCTCACAGCGGGGCTGAGCCGCATGGCGGGCTGGGCGGCCCATATCATCGAGCAGACCCAGAACAACGTGCTGATTCGCCCCTCCATGCTGTACAGCGGCGAGATTATCCAGCGGCCTATTCCAGCTCCGCAATTGAGCCCGGCACCTGCGTCCCTAAAATAACCGCCCGCACCAGCATAAACGCCGCCATTGCCGCCCACAGCAGGGCGTTGGCGTTCAGCCGCCAGCTGGCCACCGCTAGAGGCAAGAACCCCACCACCGCCGCTGCGGCCATGCTGTTGCGCAAAATCGGTCCATTGGCCAGACCCAAGAAGTAGCCGTCCAGCACAAAGGCCAGGGCTCCAAACCCCAGCACCGGCAGCAGCCACAGCACGTCGTGGGCAATGTGCTGCACAATGTCGGTGTGGTTGGTGAGCAGGGCAAATAGGGAGCCAGGGAACAGGACAAACACTCCCGCCACGCCTAGGCCCAGAATTAACCCCGTTCCCCCCGCTAGCCGCAGCAGGGGCGCTAGGCGATCGCTGGTTCCCGCCCCATAGAAGCTGCCCGCAATGCTCTCAGTGGCAAAGGCCAGCCCGTCGATGAAGTACACCGCCAAAATCACCACCTGCAGCAGCAGCATATTGGCCGCTAGCGTCGTGGTCCCCAGAGAAGCGCTCCAGGCGGTGAACAGGGCATATACCGTAATGAAGAGAACGCTGCGCACCCAGATATTGGCGTTGAGCCGGAAGGCGCTCAGCAGGGTATCGCGGTGCAGGATTTTCAGGGCCACAGCCCAGCGGCCCCAGGGCACATCCCACAGCACAAAACCCAGACCTACTACCAGCATCAGATACTGGCTCAGGGCCGTCGCCACCCCCGCCCCAAAGCTCTCCCAGCCCCACCGCACAATCAATAGATAATCCAGCGCCACATTGCCGCCGCTGCTCAGGGCCGACAGCAGCAGCACTCTTCCCCCCTGCTCGCGGCCCAAAAACCAGCCTAGGAGTACAAAGTTGATCAGCGTCGCCGGGGCGTCCCAAATGCGGGCCTGGTAGTAGCTACGCCCCGCCAGCTCCACATCGGGAGTGGCGTCGAATAGGGCAAAGCCGATCTCCCGCAACGGCACCTGCAGCAGCAAAATGACAGCCCCCAGGGCAATCGCAATTGCCCCGTTGCGCAGCAGAATCAGCAGAGCTTCATCGGGCAGTGCCGCGGTTGGGGACTGTTCGCCCTCGGGCGCGGACCGCATCGAAGCCTCTGGCGACGCCTCATCCGGCAGGGGGCCAAGCAGCGGACCTTCGGGGTGCTGACCCATATCCTGCTCGACAGGAGACAAGCCCGCAGCGGCCAGCGCCTGAGCGGTAGGGCCGGTGGTGCCCATACGCAGGAAATTGCAGGGGCGGTAGACGTAGTTAAATAGGGCTGTGGCGATCGCCACCCCGGCAAAGAAGCGAATGCTGCTCAGATGGCCCAGGAAAGCGGAGTCTACTAAGCCTGCTAGAGGGACCATCAGGTTTGACAAGACGTTGATGGTGGCGAGGCGGCTGAACCGCAGCCACAGTGAAGGGGAATCGGTCATGGGTGCTTTG
>JBCCAG010000788.1:0-2221 GCA_039814955.1 Cyanobacteria bacterium P01_A01_bin.135 | reverse complement strand
TTATCTGCATCTAGCTGGCCGTCCCAAGCGGCCCAACAGGGCTCACCAGACCAATCCCGCATCAGCCCCAGCGCCGACCTCAATGACCTCGACGAAGCCGAACTGGCGGACCTACTGGCGGCGGAGCTGACGGCAGCGCGGGGGAGTCGGCCATGACCCAGTCTCCCATAGCTAGCACAAACGGCTACCGCACGCTGCTGCGGGACGCCACCCTAGAGATTCGCTCGCTGCGCTCGGAGGTAGACAACCTGCGCCAGCAGCAGCGTGAGCCGATCGCCATCGTTGGCACGGCCTGCCGGTTTCCTGGCGGCGCAAATTCTCCCGACGCCTACTGGGAGCTGCTGCGCAACGGCGTGGATGCGATTACCGAAGCCCCTGCTGAGCGGGGCATTGTCCAACACTACGACCCCGACCCCGACGCCCCCGGCAAGCTGTACGTCAAGCAGGGTGGCTTCATTGACAGCGTCGATCAGTTCGACCCCCAGTTTTTTGGCATCTCCCCCCGTGAAGCCCGCAGCCTAGACCCGCAGCAGCGCCTGTTGCTGGAGGTCAGCTATGAGGCGTTAGAAAATGCCGGTCAGCCCGCCTTTGACCTGCGCGGCACCCGCAGCGGCGTGTTCATCGGCGTCAGCTTTGACGACTATGCCCAGCTCAGCGTCCGCTCCGGCGACCTGGCGCGCATCGACGCCCACAGCAGCCTCGGCAACACTCGCAGCATCGCCGCCGGACGAATCGCCTACACCTTCGGGTTCCAGGGGCCAACGATGCAGCTCGACACCACCTGCTCATCGTCGCTGCTGGCGGTGCATCTGGCTTGCCAGAGCCTGCGCAGCGGCGAGGCGAATCTGGCGCTGGCGGGCGGGGTGAATTTGATGCTGTCGCCGGAGCCGACCATCGGGTTCTGCAAGCTCAAGGCCCTGGCCCCCGACGGGCGCTGCAAAACCTTTGATGCCGCCGCCGATGGCTACGGTCGCGGTGAGGGCTGCGGCGTGGTGGTGCTGAAGCGGCTGTCGGACGCGATCGCCAACCAAGACCCTATCCTGGCGCTGGTGCGCGGCTCCGCCGTCAACCATGATGGCCTCAGCAATGGCTTGACGGCTCCCAACGGCAGTGCCCAAGAGGCTGTACTGCGGCAGGCTTTAGCTAATGCCAACGTTAGTCCTGACCAGGTGCAGTATGTCGAGGTGCACGGCACCGGCACCCGGCTGGGAGACCCCATCGAGGTGCTGTCTTTAAATAAAGTGATGGGGCAGCGCCCGACGCCACTGCTGATTGGCGCGGCAAAAACCAACGTCGGTCATCTAGAATCGGCGGCTGGGGTAGCTAGCCTAATCAAGGTGATTCTGTCGCTACAGCACCGGCAAATTCCGACCCATCTCCATTTTGAAAACCCTAACCCCTATATTCCTTGGGACAAGCTGGCGATCGCGGTTCCGACGCAGCTGACGCCCTGGCCAGAGACCGAGGGGCCGAGGCTGGCCGGCGTCAGCTCGTTTGGCATGAGCGGCACCAACGTACACCTTATTGTGGAGGAAGCGCCCGAGAATGAGTTTGCTGAGCTGGTGTCAGCCCTCGGGCCAGATTCGGACCTCTCAAAAGGCGATCGCCACTGCCACCTACTGACCCTCTCGGCCCGCAGCAAGGATACCCTGCGAGAGCTCGTTCACCGCTATCAGACCTGGCTCAGTTCCCCTGTGGACGTGGCGCTGCCGGATATTTGTTTCTCTGCTAATGCGGGGCGATCGCACTTTGAGCATCGTCTGGCGCTGGTGGCCGCTGACATGCCCCAGCTGCGGCGGCAGCTCACCGCTTACTTAGACGGAGAGCTATTTTCGAGCCGTCATCAAAGCGATGCACCCTGCAAGGTGGCTTTCCTATTCACGGGACAAGGCAGCCAGTACGTCAATATGGGCCGCGAGCTTTACGAGGGTGAGCCGCTGTTTCGGAAAACCATCGATCGCTGCGCTGAGATTTTGGCCACTCAGGGGGTAGACCTGCTGGCGGCGCTGTATCCGAATATCGATGAAACTTCTCGCAGGGGAGTTCAGCCGACTGAGGCCCCCTCCGCCCCCAACATTTTGGGAACCAGAGAAGGTCTGGCATTATCGCCACCATTCACCTCCAAGGATTCTAACCCCGAATCTCGCTCCCCCAGAATTGGGGGGTGGGGGGCCTTCAGCCCAGAAAACGGGCAATCCCTAAGTGCTGATCCTCCCGAAGC
>JBCCAG010000586.1:0-3194 GCA_039814955.1 Cyanobacteria bacterium P01_A01_bin.135 | reverse complement strand
CCAGGACTGCCAGAGCTGCGCCAGGGCATACTCCACGGCAAACAGCAGCGGCTGAGCGATCGCGGTCTGGTTGATTTCCTCACCGCCCTGGTTCAGCAGGTCCAATAGCGCAATTCCCTCACCCGCCAGGAGTTCCGCGCAACGCTCTAGCGATTCTCGAAACACCGGCTGCCCGTAGAGCTGCCGCGCCATGCCGGGGTGCTGGCTCCCCTGACCGGAGAACATGAATGCTACGGGGGACGGGCTTTCGGCAGCCTGATGGCTGGAAAAGCTCCGCTCTTGAAGCTGGCGGACGGCATCTGAGGGGGACTGGCACACCAGGGTGCGGCGATGGCTGAACGGGCGGCGACCCATCTGCAGGGTATAGGCAACGTCTGCGAGATCCACTGGCTGTCGCTCTAGATGAGCCGCGAGATTTGCCGTCGCCGCTTCTAGGGCCGCTTCGGTCTTAGCCGAGAGGATGAGGAGCTGAGCGCTCGTCGGGGTATTCTTGGGGGCGATCGCCCCCTCTTCCGCTTCCTCCAAAATCACATGAACGTTGGTACCGCCAATGCCAAAGGAGCTCACTCCAGTCCGCCGCGGATTCTTGCCCTGGGGCCAGTCCGCTAGGGCAGCATTGACGTAAAAGGGCGTCTGCTCGAAGTCAATTTGGGGGTTGGGCTGCTGGAAATGCAGGCTGGCGGGAATCTGCCGGTGCTTCAGGGCCAGCACGGCCTTGATCAGGCTAGCGATACCGGCGGCGGCGTCCAGATGGCCGATGTTGGTTTTCACGGAGCCAATGGCCACAGAACCGGCGGCCAGATCGGCGACCAGCCCTGCTGGCTGAAAAGCCTGGGTCAACGCCGCAATTTCGATGGGGTCTCCCAGGGCAGTACCCGTGCCGTGGGCCTCGATATAGGAAATGGTCTCGGGGGGCACCTCCGCCATCGCCTGCGCCGCTCGAATCACCGCCGCCTGGCTGTCGATGCGAGGGGCAGTGTAGCTGACCTTCCTAGCCCCGTCATTGTTCACCGCCGAGCCTTTAATCACCGCGTCGATGGTATCTCCATCCCGCAGGGCGTCCTCCAGGCGCTTGAGCGCCACAATGCCCACCCCGTTGCCGCCCACCGTTCCTGCCGCCTGGGCGTCAAAGGCGCGGCAGTGGCCGTCCGGGGAGTAGATGCCGCCCTCCTGATAGCGGTAGCCCCGCTGCTTGGAGACAGCGACACCCCCCGCCAAGGCCATGTCGCACTCGCCGCTCAGCAGGCTCTGGCAGGCCGTATGCACCGCCACCAGGGAAGAAGAGCAGGCGGTTTGAATGTCGAGGCTAGGCCCTTGGAGGTCCAGCTTGTAGGAGACCCGGGTGGTGAGAAAATCTTTGTCGCTGGCGAGAAACAGCTCGTAGGGGCTAGCCGATTCGCGGATGCGGGCGCTGCTGTACAGATTGAACAGGTAACCGTTCATCCCCGCGCCGCCGTAGACCCCCACGGTGCCGTCGTAGCGCTGCGCGTCGTAGCCCGCTGTTTCCAGCGCTTCCCAGGCGCACTCTAGGAACAGGCGCTGCTGCGGGTCGAGCAGTTCGGCTTCGCGGGGGCTGTAGCCAAAGAAGGCGGCGTCAAAGCGGTCTACGTCGGCTAAAACGCCCCCGGCTTTAACGTGCTGCGGGTCGTTGAGCAGTTCAGGACTCACCCCTTGCTGCCGCAGCGCTTCTGAGTCCAAAGCGGCGATTGCCTCTCGCCCCTCTTGCAGGAGCTGCCAAAATTCATCCACCGAGCGGGCACCGGGGAAGCGTCCGGCCATGCCGACAATGGCGATTTCCAGTCCCGTTGCGTTTTTAAGCATCGCTGTCCTATCCATGACTGCCTCCTTTCCGCCGCTGCCGCCGCTGCTGTAATCGCTGCTTGCCCGCCGCCAGCGCCAGGGTTCTGTCTGTATCTTGTGGGTCGTCTGGGTGGCTCCCTGGGCTAGCGAGGCTGCGCACTTGCGCCGCCAGGGAATTCACTGTCGGGTAGCGAAACAGATCCACTAGCGACACCTCGGCCCCCATCTGCTGCTGAATCTGGCTGCGCACCCTCACCACCAACAGCGAATGCCCCCCCAGGTCGAAAAAGTTGTCGTGGAGGCTCACCTGCTCAGTGCCCAAGACGTCCTGCCAGATAGCGGCGATCGCCTTTTCGGCCTGGGTGCGGGGCAGCGCCACGGCCTCGGGGCGGGTGGGCTGCGGCAGGGCTTTGCGGTCTACCTTGCCGTTGGGGGTCAGGGGTAGGGCGTCCAGCACCACGAAGCACGTTGGCACCATGTAGCTTGGCAGACGCTGACGGAGGCGATCGCTTAGCTTATCAATTGGCAGCTCAGCGACGGAGTAGGCCACAAGCTGCTCGTCTCGCAGCACCACGACGGCCTGCTTGACTTCGGGCTGCTGGACTAGGGCGGTTTCGATTTCCCCCAGCTCGATGCGATAGCCCCGCAGCTTGATCTGGTGGTCTAGGCGGCCCAGGTATTCTAGGGTGCCGTCTTCGCGCTGCCGGACGCGATCGCCGGTTTTGTACAAGGTTGGCCGTGGCGATATAGGCATCGGTAAGGGCGAGCGGCCGCTCGCCCTTACAAGGTTTAGGGCAGGGGATGGATTGGCGATAAATCGTTCCGCCGTCAGGTCGGGGCGTCTCCAGTAGCCGGGGCTGAGGCCAGCGCCGCCGATGTGCAGCTCCCCCGCAGCGCCGATGGGCACCGGGCGGTTCTGCTCGTCTAGAACGTGGAAGCTCGTGTTGGCGATCGCCCTACCGATGGGCACAATGCCATCTTCGAGCGTTGCTGGCTCTATCTTCACGGCCGCTGACCAGATGGTCGTTTCAGTAGGTCCGTACAGGTTCCACAGCTCGCCCCGCACTGTAAGCTCTCGGGCAAGGGCGATATCCAGCGCCTCACCGCCACAGAGCAGCTTGAGGCCGGCTTTGCCTTGCCAGCCGCTCTCGACGAGCAGTCGCCAGGTGGCAGGGGTAGCCTGCATTAGCGTGACGCTGTGCTGCTGCATCTGTTGAGCGAGCTGCTGCGGGTCTCGGGTAGCCTCTTGGCTAGCGATGACGAGGGTGCCCCCGACGGTGAGGGGTAGCAGTAGCTCTAGGGCAGCGATATCGAAGGCGGGGGTGGTGACGGCGAGGAGGGTGTCGCTGCTGCCCATTCCTGGCGCTTGGGCCATGCTGGTGAGCAGGTTGGTG
>JBCCAG010000217.1:0-6013 GCA_039814955.1 Cyanobacteria bacterium P01_A01_bin.135 | reverse complement strand
GACCTGTATGAACCGGTAATGGGGGCGATCGCCGTTGGCAAAATCTTACAGCCCCAGGGAGCGCTGATTGTAGAGCACGAGCGGGATAGACCGCTACCTGAGCGGGTCGGACCGAGGGACGAGCCAGGGAGCCAAGCGGCCCTCCAGCGCTTCCGGCAGTCCTTTTACGGGGGGACGGGGCTGTCCTTTTATAGCGTTAGCGAGTATGACGTTGGTGAGCCTGAACCTGCCCAGCAGGAAGCCAACACTGCTCAATAAATGGGGGGCAGCAACCCTTGGTCACTGCCCCTATAGAGCGTGGCTGGTCCACCTACGCCCATCGCTATGTGCTAGCTACAGGTCGAGCTGATTGCCGCGTCGGTACTGCAGGTAGGCAGCAACAAATAGCCCAGCTAGGGTAACAGGAATCAGGCCCAGTACGATGCCAGAGAGTAGGGGTTCAACCATGTTTAAAACTCCAACGGTATTATTTAGATATCTATACTGCGCGGGGACTAGCTTAAACCAAGCGACCCAGCGCCGTAACCATGCCTATCATCGCATCTTCAACGGCGCTGCGGGAAAGAATTAGCGGCATCCTGACCAAAATTGTCGGCAAAGCTTTGAAAAAGATTAAAGACTCCCTGAGCTGGCATTAAGAAGGATAAAGTATTAAAGTAACTTATTAGATATAAATACTTTGTATCTATTGTTTTGACTAAAGAACTCTTGAGCGAGCGACCAGCGCCGAATCTTGACGTCATTATCCAAGGGCTGTCCTTGGCAATCTTGGCAATGCTGTTCGCAGCGCTGCTGTTCTTAGTGGGAATCTATCAGGTCCGCTACTCTGACCCCTATATTCGCAGCGTTTTAGCAGTGTCAGGGGATGCGGAGCGAGGTACCGCTATCTTTCAGATGAACTGCGGCACCTGCCATGGGTTGTACGGGGATGGGCTCGTGGGCCCTAATCTACACAACGTGTCAGAGCGCAAGTCAAAGGTGGCCATCATTCGACAGGTGATCAGCGGCAACACACCACCCATGCCACAGTTTCAGCCAAACCCCAAGGATATGGCTGATCTGCTTAAGTATCTGGAAACCATCTAGGCGCATATAAAGCGGGTTTGGTTACAGCTTGTTACGCTTCGTAAATTTCTAGGGGTAATTCGTCAGGGTCGAAAAAGAAGGTGTACTTACGCTCGGTGGTTTGGTCAACGCGCACGGGCTCCACATCTACCCCCTGCTCGATCAGATATTCAGCGGTGGCCTCCACATCTTCTACGGCGAAGGCCAAGTGCCGCAGACCGCGAGCCTCGGGGCGAGACGGACGCTCGGGTGGGCTTGGAAAGGAAAACAGCTCGATATGGTCCTGATCGCCCACTTTGAGATCTAGCTTGTAGGAATCCCGCTCAGCGCGGTAGGTCTCATTTAAAACCTGGAAGCCCAAGATCTCGGTGTAGAAGCGCTTAGACCAGGTGTAATCCGAGCAGATGATGGCGATATGGTGAATCGACTTAATGTTCATTGAGTCGCTAGAGGTATAAAACAAATCGCGTGCTGATGCCAGCACGCCTTAAAGAGTGTAGCAATTTAGCTCAGGCTCTAGCTGCGAGCTCCCCCAAGCCGAGGAACGGTGGGCTCTTCCACCGCACGGCGGAACTCTTCCACTTCCTCGTTGAAGTCGATGGGCATAACGGCGACAACGTTTTCGTGGGGACGGGGAATGATCACCCAGGTTTCTAAAACACCGCCAGGAGTATTCTCTGCTGCTTCCACGCCCGCTGCCATAGCTGCCTTAACTTCCGACACATCCCCACGAATATTGACGACAAATCGAGCACTGCCGCCGCGGATGTAGCCGATCAGCGTGACGCGGCCTGCCTTAACCATGGCGTCTGCCGCCGCCAGCACGGGCGGAAAACCTTTTGTTTCAAGTGAACCAACAGCCTGGGGCATCCCAACTCTCCTTAACAATACGCCTGCACGGCGATAGCACTACACCATTCTACGGGTGTTTGCTCCCGTTTCTCGCCTTCAATCCTCGCGGAAGGGCGCAGACTTTTCGGTGAAGTCAATAGGCATCACCGAAACGGTGTTGGGGGTAGGATTGGGGATGTAGCAGTGGCAGGTGACGGTGCCGTTATAGGGTAGGTCCATGGCGACCCGCTTTCCCGCTTCCATCGCCCGCTTAACTTCGGCGACCGGACCCCGCACAACCACAAAGTGGCGTCCGCTGTCCGCCTGCTCCCGCCGCACAAAGGTGACGCGGCCTGCTTTGAGCATGGCGTCCGCCGCCAGCATTGAGGCAGGTAGCCCGTGGGTTTCGATCACTCCAACAGCGATGGGCATGGTTGATTCTCCTAAACCTTTAGCAAGCTCGGCTCTCCCGCCGCCGCAATCACCTGCTCACAGCGAGAATCGGGGTAGGCCCAGCCGTAGTGGCACTCGTTGGGGTCGCCCCAGCACAAGCCTAAATATAGCTCAGCTTGGCCCGCTTCAATCTCCAACCACTCGGCATCGGCAATTTTGCGGTTCACCTGTTGGGGGTCGATGGAGCGAGTGGGGCTGATTTGCCATAGGGGAAGCTGGGCCGCATGGGTCTGCCAAAACGCCAGGATCTCAGCCTTACTGGCAATCAGCGTGTCTTTGTCGCTGGGGATGGCGATCAGCTGGCTGTGGATTTCAGGGAAGTGGATAAACTGCCCGTTGAAGCGGCAGTTGCGCCACACCAGACCAGAGACCCCGTGATCGAGCTGATATTGGTGAATTTGGCGGCGGAAGTCGCGGTAGGCGTAGACCTTGCTGAGCTTTTCGGTGCCCAGCGCTTTAGCCACAACCGGATCTCCTAAACGGTTCGACGCCAGCAGCAACCTCTCCCCTTTCCAGGCGGCGTGCAGTTCGTCGTCTAATATCCGAATCAGCGCTTCGGTTGTGTAGGTCATTGCGCCTAGTCGAGATAGCCCAGCATATCGTCCATATCCTCAGTGTTGTTGCTGGCGATGGGCCTGTTCTCTGGCAAGGGGCGGGCGGACGGGCGGCGAATATCGAGGGAGGGACGAGTGGACTGAGGTTGCGGGGAACTGCTGGCGGGCTGGGGCTGAATATCGTAGCGGGGATCAGAGGTCATGATTTAATAGCGGTAATATCTAACAGGGGTGATACGGTGCAGCGTGCAGCCGTCGAAGGGGCAGCGCTGGGGTAAGAGTTGTCTCCATCTTACTAGCGAACTCCGTTTCTGCGAGGTGGGCGCAGCCGAGCGATCGCATTGGCGCTCCCCCTTTCGTTTAATTGTGGATTAGATTTTATGGCTAGCTCCCCCTGGTTTGTTGCGATCGCCCTCAACACTGTCCTTGCTCTAGTGGCCTGGATCGTCCCTAAAAAACTGCTCACCCCCATGGGGCTGCTGCACGCCTGGGCGCTGGGGGTGTTGGTGTGGGGCACCTTGGGCTGGCAGGGCTACGCCGTGATTATGGCCTACTTTTTGGTGGGCTCTGCGGTAACGAAAGTGGGCTTTGCAGAAAAAGAGGCGGCGGGCATTGCCGAAAAGCGCTCCGGAGCCCGAGGACCCGAGAACGTGTGGGGCTCTGCTGCCACCGCGGCGCTTTGCGCTTTGGGAGTATGGGCGATCGCCCTAAGTCAGCCAGCGGGGGCCAAGGTTTGGACAGCGGCGCTGCTGCTGGGCTACGTGGCTAGCCTCAGCACTAAGCTCTCGGATACCTGCGCCAGCGAAATTGGCAAGGCCTACGGCAAGCGCACCTTCTTGATTACTACCCTGCAGCCCGTGCCGGCGGGGACGGAGGGGGCGGTGAGCCTGGAGGGGACCCTGGCGGGGGTAGTGGCTTCGTTGGTACTGGCGGTGCTGGGCTGGGCTGTAGGTTTGATGAGCGGCGGGGGAATTTTGCTCTGCGCGATCGCCGCATTCGTGGCAACGAACCTGGAGAGCTTGATTGGGGCGACGGTGCAGGGGCAGGTGGACTGGCTGACCAATGAGCTAGTGAACGTAATTAACACCCTGATTGGGGCGGCGGTGGCGATGGGGCTGTACGGGGTGCTGGCGCTGCTATAACCCCGCCGGGCGATCGCGCTGAACCCAGCCATTCTAAGGAACGGAGTCAGCGATCGCCCAAGCGGATGCCGCGATAATAAGAATTTTTGACCTTACAGGGGAACTTGAAGCCCGAGCCCCTCGTCTATGGTATGGCGTACGAGCTATATTTTTATGGACCGGAGCCTGGCCGGTATCGCTCTGGTCTAGCCGTTTCTTAACCTATCAAGGACCCATGCTGAAATCAGGTTTAACAATAGCGGTTTCACTCACTTTAGCCGCTGGGGTCGCGCTACCATCTGCAGCGGACGAGCTAGAGGACGCCATCGATGAACTAACCGAGTCTCAAACCGTATTCGAAGAAATTGCCGCCGACCCCGACACCCGCATTCCCCCTGAGTTGCTGCAGCGTAGCGAGGCCGTCATTATTATTACGAATTTAGGACAGGGCGGCTTCATCGTGGGCGGGCGCAGCGGCGACGGCGTTATGCTAGTGCGGCAAGTCAATGGCGCTTGGAGCAACCCAGCTTTTTTGAGCCTCGGGGGTGGCAGTATCGGCCTACAGTTTGGAGGCCGCTCTAGCGATTTAGTGATGTTGGTGCAAAATAATGAAACCGTCGCCGATATCATCAACGGTGGCGCTGAGTTCGGCGCCGACCTGTCAGGGACGGCGGGACCCGTGAGCGGCAGCGCGGCCAACCCGGCGGAATCCGACGACGATATTTTGGTTTACTCTCGCAGCTCAGGGTTATTTGGCGGCGTCGCCTTTGACGGCAGCACCTTCAGCTTTGACGAAGACCGCAACGAGGTGTTCTACAACCAGGTAAACGTGACGCCGGAGCAGATTTTGCTGGGGGATACCCTAACGCCAGGGGCCAGCTCCGCTGCGCTGGAGCGAGCCCTGCTGGATGCCCAGTAGGTCTAGGTTTGCGCTCTCCCCTTACCGCTGGGTAACAGAAAGCTGGTACGGGTGAGCATCGCCATTGCGATCGCCCACAAAAACGCGGTAGCTTCCCTGCTCCCACACCCCTGGCAGCTCAACGGCACCGCCAGACAGGCTATCTGACATGGCGCAGTCCTGGGTCTGGCCGCTGGTGACATACAGGGTGGGGGAGCCCCCACCCGTCACCCGAAACTGCAGCGATGCCATGGGCTCAGTCACCTGAATCTGCAGGGCCGGGCTGCCGATGAAGCCGCAGCTCGTTTGGCGATCGCCGCCGGAGGTGCCGCGAACCTGGTGGGTTTGGATGGGAGTCTGGATCCGCTCAGACCGCACTGGACCGGCCACTGCTAAGGGCAGCAGCACACCGGCGCAAACAGCAAGAATGTGACGATAATTCAACATGGCTCAGGTCCTCCACAACAAATCGAAGGATATAGGTGCCTAAAAGGTTCTTGGGATTAATCACCGCGATGGCCGGTAAAGTAGCCAAACCTAGGTTCACTCCTAGCTCGCCTTGCCATAGCCCAAGACGGTAAAAGGTTAGCACAACCGGCGTATAGATGCTTTGCCTGGTTCAGCAAGCGCCCATCCTGCAGAAGAAATACTTGGGGGGGCTTACATGCTTCTATCCTAGGCGGTGAGGATCTAGGCTATAGGCAAACCTATGCCACTTCTTAAATCTGCATCTTGCCACTTTGGGGCGGGGGTGCCCGCAGCGAACTAAAGGACCCGATTCAATTGCGCTACAGTAGAACCATTGGCGCTCAAGGAGGCAGCTCACTTATGTGCATTTGCGTAAACTGCCATTACGTTGACCGGTGCGTTACCTACCACGAAGTGGAGACTAACCACCAGCAGCCCCACCTTACCGAAACCCCTACGTTCATGCCGTCTAACCCCACCATCAACGCCAACATCAGGCCTCCCCAGGTGGTGATTGAAGGCGATCGCATTGTGCAGCAGGGAGATTTTGAGTTCGAGTATGACGTGGTGGGCTGCAACAGCTTTAAGTCAGACTCGGGCAAATGGGCGCGGCTACGGCCCGG
>JBCCAG010000483.1:0-3793 GCA_039814955.1 Cyanobacteria bacterium P01_A01_bin.135 | reverse complement strand
CCTGCAGTACCTGTCCGACATCGGTCTGGGGACCCAGTATGCCCCCCCCCTCCCTGCCACAGTGGCCCGCACTGGCATTTATCGCGAAGACCCATCCGGCGAGGAGCCCGGCGCAGAAGTGGGGATACTGTTCTACCGCTCTCATTATTTGTCGGGGAACACCGCCCCTATTGATGCCCTCTGCGCGGCCCTAACCCAGCGGCAGCTCACCCCCAAAGCCCTATTTGTTTCCTCTTTGCGGGAGCCGGAGGTGCAGGCTGACGTACGCCATCATCTGGCAGCGGCTCAGGTCGTGCTCAACACCACTAGCTTTGCCATCGCCTCCCCCGACCAGGCCACCGCCCCCTCCCTGTGGCAGCAGCTAGATGTTCCCGTGCTGCAGGTAATCCTCAGCGGCGGCAGTCAGGCGCAGTGGCAGCAGCAGTGGCAGGGCCTGACCCCTAGAGATATTGCCATGAATGTTGCCCTGCCCGAGGTAGACGGGCGGATCATCAGCCGGGCGGTTTCCTTTAAGGCGATCGCCACCACCAGCCAGGCCCTAGAAACCGATGTGGTCACCTACGAACCGGTGGGCGATCGCATTCAGTTTGTGGCGGACCTAGCCCAGCGGTGGGTACGGCTACGCCAGTCCCCGGTATCGGAGCGCCGCGTCGCCATTGTCTTGCCCAATTACCCCAACCGTGATGGGCGGCTGGCCAATGGGGTTGGGCTTGATACCCCCGCCAGCGCCGTGCAGTTGCTAAAAGCGCTCCGCCAGGCTGGTTACCACACCGGGCCGCTGCCCCACAATAGCAACGAACTGATGCAGCAGCTTACCAGCGGCCCTACTAACGACCCCGAATCCCAGGGGATAAGGCCGGTGGCTAAATCCCTCAGCGGCGTGGCCTACTGGGCACAGTTTGAGGGCTTGCCGGCTGCGGTACAGCAGGGAGTTCTGGACCGCTGGCAGCGCCGCCTAGTGACAGCTGTGGGGGACGAGATCCCTATCTGTGGACGCCAGTACGGCAATGTGTTTGTGGGCATCCAGCCCTCCCGAGGCTATGACGTAGACCCTAGCCTCAGCTACCACGCCCCTGATTTAGCCCCCACCCACGACTATCTGGCCTTTTATCTGTGGCTGCGCCAGGTATTTGACGCCCACGGGGTCGTGCATCTAGGCAAGCACGGCAACCTAGAGTGGCTGCCCGGCAAAAGCATCGCCCTCTCCCAGGACTGTTACCCAGAAGCCGTGTTTGGGCCACTGCCCCACCTCTACCCCTTCATCGTCAACGATCCGGGGGAGGGAGCCCAGGCCAAGCGGCGGGCCCAAGCTGTGATTATCGCCCACCTGACGCCGCCCCTGACCCGGGCGGAGCTGTACGGGCCGCTGCAAACCCTAGAAGCGCTGATCGACGAGTATTTCGAGGCCCAGAGCCTGGACCCCACCCGGCTACCGGTTATTCGCGATCGCCTGCGGCAGCTTGTGCGGCACCAGCATTTAGACACCGACCTTGACATGGGTAAGCTGCCCGGCGCTGCTCCTGGCGAGATCGACTTGGACACCTTCATTAGCCAAGCTGACGGCTACCTATGCGAGCTGAAGGAAGCCCAAATTCGCGATGGCCTCCATATCTTGGGCCAGCTACCCCAGGGCGACCAGCACCGGGACCTAGCCCTGGCCATTGCCCGCCATCCGGGACTGGGACGGCAGGGCCTTACCCGGGCGATCGCGGCAGACTGGGGCCTAGATTTTGACCCGCTGACAGCGGAGCTAGGGGCGGCGCTGCCGGAGCCCTGCTCCCTAAAAGCTCGCACCGTAGGAGATGCCGTCGCGCTCCTGGAGGCCGAAGCCCAGCAACTGGTAGCGACCCTGATGGCGGGGAAGTCTCCCGCGAGTCTGACCCAGAGCCCAGGGCTAGAAGACGAGCTAACCTGGATGGCGCAAACCCTGCTGCCCGCTTTAGCCAAAACCCATATCGAAATCGACGCGCTGCTCCATGGGCTGGCAGGAGGCTATGTGGCCAGCGGCCCAGCGGGGGCACCCACCCGAGGTCGCAGCGACGTGCTGCCCACCGGGCGCAACTTCTACAGCGTCGACATTCGGGCGGTGCCCACCCCCAGCGCCTGGGACGTGGGGCGGCGGGCGGCAGCGGTGCTTGTGGATACCTATACCCAGGAGCACGGCGAATATCCCCGCACCCTTGGGCTATCGGTGTGGGGCACCGCCACCATGCGCACCGGCGGTGATGACATTGCCGAAGCTCTAGCTCTGCTGGGGGTGCAGCCGGTGTGGGACAGCGCCTCTCGCCGAGTGGTGGACTTTGAAATCCTACCGGTGGCGGCGCTGGGACGGCCCCGGGTTGATGTAACGCTGCGGGTGTCGGGCTTTTTCCGGGATGCCTTCAGCAACTTGATCGACCTATTCCACCGGGCGGTGGAGGCCGTGGCGGCGTTAGATGAGCCAGCGGCGGATAACCCGCTGGCGGCCCAGGCCCATGAGGACGCGGCGCGTTGGCAAGCGGCGGGCTTACCTAAAGTTCAGGCCCAGCGGCGATCGCAGTACCGGGTGTTTGGCTCCAAGCCGGGAGCCTACGGCGCAGGGCTACAGGGGCTGATTGAAGGGCAAAACTGGGAGAGTGCCGATGATTTAGCGCGGGCCTACGTTAACTGGAGCAGCTACGCCTACACCGGGCAAGAAGGCCGCGCCGCGCCGGAAGCCTTTCAACAGCGGCTGGCCCACATGCAGGTGGTGCTGCACAACCAGGACAACCGGGAGCACGACCTGCTAGATTCAGACGACTACTACCAGTTTCAGGGCGGGCTAACGGCGGCAGTGCGAGCCGAGGGCAACGACCCCACCCTCTACTTCGGCGATAATGCCGTACCGGAGCGGCCTCGAGTACGCCCGCTGCGCAACGAGATTGCCCGCGTCTACCGCTCCCGCGTCGTGAATCCTAAGTGGATTCAAGGGGTGATGCGCCACGGCTACAAGGGGGCGTTTGAGATGGCGGCCACCGTAGATTACCTATTTGCCTACGACGCCACCACCGGCAGCGTTGCCAACCATATGTACGATGGGGTAGCCCAGGCCTACGTCTTAGATGAGCCGGTACAGGCCTTCGTACAGGCCCACAATCCTTGGGCACTGCGGGACATGGCTGAGCGGCTGCTCGAAGCCCACCAGCGCCAGCTATGGCAAACAACCCCGGAGCGAGTGGATGCCCTGCGGGCGATCGTTCACCAGGCGGAGGGGGAAATTGAAGACCGGTAGGATCAACCGACCGGTCACCCCTACCGATTGGGGCGCCGCCGCTGTAAGAATTCGGGAATATCCAACCCAGTGGAAGGTGCTGGGGCTGGTTCAGACTGGGGCGGGGCCGAGAAACTAGAGCGGGTTGCGGGCCGCTTCAGTGGAGCAACCCGAGATGAGGAGGTACGCGACGAGGCCTCTGGGGTAAAGCCCGTGGCGATCACCGTAATCCGCACTTCTCCCTGCAGCCGCTCGTCGATGACCGCGCCAAAGATAATGTTGGCGTTGGGGTCTACGGCCTCATAGATAATCTCCGCCGCAGAATTTACCTCGTGGAGGGTGAGGTCACTGCCCCCCGTAATGTTAAACACCACCCCTTTAGCTCCATCAATGGAGGCCTCTAGCAACGGTGAGGAAATCGCTGCGATCGCCGCTTCCCTAGCCCGGGACTTTCCAGAACCGACGCCGATACCCATCAGCGCCGACCCCGCATCTGCCATTACGGTGCGTACGTCGGCAAAGTCCACGTTTACTAGGCCGGGGATAGTGATGATATCGGAAATG
>JBCCAG010000818.1:0-2122 GCA_039814955.1 Cyanobacteria bacterium P01_A01_bin.135 | reverse complement strand
GAGAAGGGGTTTTCCGCAGCGGCTCCAGGCGAGTTACCTGGGCCGGCGTGACCGCATCCTGCAGCTGCCAGCGGCGGATTAGGGCCTGGCAAAAGTCCTGGAAAAGTTGGGTGCCGGGGCGATCGTAGGGGGGGTGCAGTTCCTGGAAGCGGCCTTCGGCGAAGCTCCGCAGCGCATGGGAATTGGGGTCGGGGTGATGAACGGCGGGCGATCGCAGCTCTGCAATTTCCTGGGCCGCGAACTGCTGCTGCCACTGGATCATCCAGGTGCCGCTGGGGTCAAATACCCGGATGCGATCGCGGAGCTTCGCTTTCTTCTGCAGCAGGTGGGTGACCAGCGTAAGGGCTTGGGGCCCCGCACCAATGACCGCAATGTCGGTCTCGGGCTGAGTCATGTATCTAGGTTGTCGAATAGGGTGAGCGATGTGATAATGATTATCGTTCATATTCTACAAGCCTATGCTCATTGTCGTTGCCGGTCCCTGCGGTGCAGGTAAAACGACCTGGATTTGTCAGGCGCTCGCTCAGGCATCTACGCCATTTGGCTATATGGCCCTGGGAGCCGGTACGGTGCCCATTGATGCGACCCATGTGGCAGCGCAAGTTCCCCAGGTTGAAATCTTTCAGGACCAGTCCGGAGCGGAGCTGCTGCAGCGGCTGGCTGCTGGCCTGCTGGTCTATTTAGAGCTGGGCTCTCAACTAGAGACAGATATCCCGTTTTTAGAGGCTTTGCCCCACCGCCGGGTGGCGCTGGTGGCGGACAACAATCCGGACGCGAGTTGGCAGACCTGGGCCAATGGGGCCGATGAGGTGATTCCCGGCAACCCCTCGGCTGACCGACCATCGGCGCAGCTCTGGCGGGCACCCCTGAGCGGTCAAGTGTTTGACCCGCCCAGCCTCGATACCTTCTGGCAAGAGCTGACCCAGGGGGCCTACGGAGAGGTGCACCGGGCCAAGGGGATTTTTGAGCTGGCCGATGGCCACGCGTTTCATTTTGATTTTGTCAACGGTCTGCCTGAGAGCGCCTACACCAACCTCAACCTGCCCCCGTGGCTGCAGGGGCGGCCCCAGCGGTTTAGCGGCATTGAAGTGGTAGGCCAGAGTCTCGATGAAGGGGCGATCGCCGCTACAATCAAAGCCTGTTATCTGTCTGACTCCCTCCTGGCCTCACACCAGGCATCCTTGCAAGCATCCCAATCACTGGAGGTGGCATGAATATCGCCGTTCTGTCCTGCATCCACGGCAACCTCGAAGCCCTGGAAGCTGTCCTAAAAGATATTGGCCAGCAGTCCGTTGACCAGATCTACTGCCTGGGTGACCTAGTGGGCTACGGCCCCTACCCGAACGAGGTCGTCGCCCGCGTGCGCGAACTAGAGATTCCCACCTGTCAGGGCTGCTGGGATGAAGACATCGTTGAAGGCCTAAACGCCTGCGACTGCAGCTATCCCTCGCTGCTGGCGGAGACCCGAGGGCACCTGGCCCACGAGTGGACCAACCGAGAAGTCACCCCCGAAACCCGCGCCTATCTGGCGAGCCTGCCCCTGGTCCTGCGCCAGGACAATCTCTGCTTTGTGCACGGCAGTCCCCACAGCCAGCACGAATACCTGCTGCCTGACACCAGCGCCTTCATCGCCCTAGAGCGGGTGCTGGCCACCGGGGCGGACACCCTGTTCTGCGGCCACACCCATGTTCCCTACGTGCGCCACCTAGACGATAGCCATATCACCTTGAAGGTCCTCCAGCCTGCTCACGCCCTGGCCCAAGCTCCCGTCGCCCCGTCGCCCACCGCTATTACTTCCCTCAAGCGCATTCTCAACGCCGGTTCCGTCGGGGAACCCCGCCACGGTCGCCCCAACGCCACTTACATCATTTACGACACCGACACCCAGGCGGTTAAACTCCGTGAAGTCGAGTACGACTACGCCAAAACCTGCGACGCCATCGTCGAGAAAGGTCTACCGGCCATCTTCGCCTGGCGGCTCGCGCAAGGCCTAGAATTCGCCGAAAAAGCCGACGACCCCACTCATGTGTGCGAGCGATGACCCACTGGGCAATTCTCTCGGGCATAGGTGGCAATCTCGCCGCCTACGAAGCGGTGCTCACCGATATTAAACGCCAGCGCT
>JBCCAG010000330.1:0-4852 GCA_039814955.1 Cyanobacteria bacterium P01_A01_bin.135 | reverse complement strand
TTATTTAAGGTCAAAGACGGCCAGCAGGACGCTGTTGTTGACCGCGTAACGCAGCTTTTTGAGCTTGCCGCCCAGCAGCCCGGCTTTGTTTCCGCCAACCTCCACCGCAGCCTTGACGGCGCTAAGGTCGCTAACTATGCCCAGTGGGAGAGTGAGGCGGCGCTGCAGCAGTTCGTTCAGCTTTCAGAGACCCAGGCGCGGGTGGAGGCGCTACAGCCCCACATTGAGGAGATGGACAGCCACATCTACGAGATTATCGCCTCGGAGTCGAAGGTGGGGGCACCGAGGATCAATGCCAATGAGTATTTTGTCCACTTCGCCGAGTTCCGCATGCCGCCAGCGAACCAGCCCCGTATGGTAGAGCTAGCCAAGGAGCATGTGGGTCCAGCTATGTCCTTGCCGGGTCTGGTCTCTGCCAACTTTCACCGCTCGCTAGACGGGGAGCGGGTAATCAACTACGGCCAGTGGGAGGACAAGGACGCAATTTACAAGCTCACCCAGCGGCCCGGCTTCGGCAAAGAAGATGGCTACTGGACGGGGTTGGCGGAAAACGAGTTTCACCTCTATGAAGTGATACTGACAAAGTCTAAAGCGAACTAGTTGCCAAATGCCTACGACCTCAATTAAATTTTTGCAGCAGCCCACCTCCCAAGCCTGGATCAACCAGGCGATCGCCAACCTAGACGAGATTCTGCTGGACCATTCCCACTGCGAGCGCAAAGCCGCCAGCAACGCCCTGACCCTAATGTTCCGGTACCCAGCCAACGCCCCCCTCGTCCACAGCCTGACGGCGATCGCTCGCGAGGAGCTAGAGCACTTTGACCAAGTGAATCGCTGGCTAGAGCGACGGGGTGTCGCCTTGGCTCCGCTAAATGCGCCCCCCTACGGCGCGACGCTGAAGGCCCAGGTGCGTAAGCAGGAGCCTTACCGCATGTTGGATTCCCTGCTGGTGTCGGCACTGATTGAAGCCCGCAGCCACGAGCGGCTGGGTCTGCTAGGAGAATACTGCCCGGACCCAGAGCTAGGGGCCTTTTACCGGGGGCTGATGGCCTCCGAGGCGCGGCACTACGGGGCGTTTTGGCTGCTGGCGACCCAAAGCTTTGAGCAAGCCGTGGTGGAGGCCCGATTGAGGGATCTGGCCCAGGTGGAGAGCGAAGTACTCGCTACGCTGCACCATGAGCCTCGAATTCACAGTTGACTGGGAGAATGACTGGGAGAACGGCCCTAAAGTTCGGTAAGCAGGGGCTCAATTTGCACGGGGTAGGTGAGCCGAGGGCGTATGTTTCCTGTCCCATGGACTGGGTCCACTTCACTAAGTCCCCATTTCTGAACCGATGCTTCCGCCAGCGCGGCGGTCTAGGATAGCTCGAATATTGGGTGTGGCGGCGGCGATCGCTTCTGGGGTGGGTGCGGTCTGCTGCCAGCTAGGTCGTTGGTTTAGTTGCTCGGCCCAGGCGCTAAGGCGTGGATAGGGGTCTAAAGGTAGGGCGGGCAACAGGCTGCCCGCAACGATGTCAGCTAGGGTGAAGGCCTCGCCCGCAATATAGGGTTGGCGCAAGAGCGTTTCGAGAAACGCCAAGATGCGGTCGATGCGCCGCTGGGCTCTGTCTCGTTGGGCAGGGTCCACCGCTAGACCCAACATGGCGCGCGTCAGAGGAATGGTCTCGGGCTGTAGCTCCACCACCGTGATGGTTCCCACCATGTGGACTAGGGCGATCGCCTCCGGGGCAGTGGGCATAAGCGGCGGTGCGGGATACTGGGCGTCGAGGTAGGCCAAAATAGCCAGAGATTCCACAATGCGTACCCCATTATCTACGAGCACAGGGACGCGCTGCAGCGGGCTGAGGGCGGTGAAATCGTCGCTGAACTGATCGCCATCCAGATTGACGAGCACGGGATCGAAGTCGAGCTGCTTTTCCAGCAAAGTAATCCAAACGCGACGAGCGTTGACGGAGACGGGATTGTAGTAGAAGGTCAGCATGGGCGTTAGGGTGTTTCTGTGGGGGGGATGGTAGTCTCAGGCCAGATTTGGCGAATTTCGGCACAGGTCGCGGTGTCTAAGCGGACCGTGCAGTCCCGGATTGAAGCGGCGATGTTGTGGGTGGCGATCGCAAATCGCATCTCCTCAGGGGTATTGCCCCAGGTGAAGTCGCGCAACATGGTGGTGATTTAGGTGAGTTCCGAGTAAGTCATGGGGGCTGACGATCGCAAAGGTATTGGTATAGGCAAATTGAAAAGATAGGCGTAGGGACATGGCAGTGCCATGTTCAACCAAAATGCACATCCCCGAATCCGCAATGCTAAGGGTTTATCCTGGGGCAAGCAGCCGCATCCCAGCCGCGCCCGTCAGCAGGCCGTAAGCCGCCCAACCCAGGGCCCCGACAACGATTGAGAAGGATTGGGCCATCGGGCACAGCCACAGACAAAGGGTAGCGCTCGTAGCCCCCTGCAGCACCGCCCCGACCAGGCTAGCGGCGAGCCAAATCCCGACAGGACGACCTTGACGGGCCAGCAGCAAGGACTGGGCTAAGGCCATCCCCAAAACCGGAATGGGGGCGATGACCACATTCAGCCAAAACACTTCCCACAGGCCTAGATATCCATAGAGCAGGTCCACCAGCGGCCTATATGGCCATTGAGACAGCGCCATTGAAAAGGCACCGGCAATCCAGCCAACGGCACTGACGACGGGCCACCAGCGGAAGCGGCCAGATCGAATGACCGCTCCCTGGAGCGCCCCCAAAATTGCGCCTGCGAGGATAAGCGTTGCCATAAACTGCAGCCCGTAGTTTTCAAGGCCGCTGATGATAGCACCACCCATTAAGTTGGCGATCGCCCAGGTCCAGAGGAAGCGTTGTCGATGTACCTGCTGAAGGGAATTTGAGTGAGTCATGGGGTCTGTATCTTGTAGTAAGGTTATTAGGCTTAGGGCGGCGTCCTGCTACAGCAGGCTTTGAGTGCCTGGTCGGAGTCGAGGTAGCCTTGCTGGGTAACCACGTAGACGCCGCGTAGGGCGAGAAAGGGAACGAGGAGGCCAGAGTTTTCGTGAACTTGGCGAAAGCGGGTTTGGTGATCGTTGATGGTCTCGAAGAGGAAGGTGTGCCGCACGGTGAACAGCGCCGGGGCAGCGAAATGCCCTTGCCAAACGAAGGAGTGGGGTGGGTCGATCGCTAGAAATTCCGCCGTCAACCAGTGCTGTCCAAATTGCTTGAGATCTTCGAGAAAGCGGATAGACTTGCCGACCTCAAACTGGGCGATCGCCTCCAGCACAAATGGATTCCACTTGGGGTAGGCCGCAAAGTCGGTGACCTGGTCCCAGACCGCCTGCTGCGGAGCCGGAATCACAATCTCGGTTGTCCAGCCTGGCATCAGGGTCAGGCGCTGCCGCAAACTTGCACTTGTCATTTAAGTCTCCTCTAGGTCAAATTGAGTCCGCCGTCGGCAATCAAAACTTCTCCGGTGAGGTAGTGGCTAGTCACCAGCATTGCCGCCACCTGGGCAATCTCCTCTGGTTCCGCCCCCCGGCCCATGGGCGATCGCGTCTGCCACAGCTGCTGGGCGGCGGTCCAGCTCTGGCTCATGGGGGTGTTTACCAGGCCGGGGGCAATGGCGTTGACCCGAATTTGGGGGGCGAGGGTGAGGGCCAGCAGTTTGGTGATATGGGTGAGGGCCGCTTTGCTGGCGGCGTAGGGGATGGAGGCCCCTTTGGGGCGGATACCGGCGTGGGAGGTGATGTTGAGGATGCAGCTAGGCCGCTCTGGCTGAGCGGATCGGCGCAGGGACGCTTCCGCTTCGCTGATCAGGGTCCAGGGAGCAATTACATTGACTTCATGGAGCTGTCGCCAGATTTCGGGCGTTGCCTGCTTTAATTCGGTGTGGGGGATAGTGGCGGTGATGCCGGCGTTGTTCACCAGCACGTCCAGCCTGCCGTAGTGGGCGAGGACGTTGGCAATCAGCTGGCGAGCCTGGGCCTGGTCAGATAGATCGGCCTGGAAGTAGGCAGCGCTGGGGTGCGCTGCGGCTAAGGCCTGCCCCGCCTCAACAGAAGACCGGGAGTGGAAGGCCACCGCAAAGCCTTCTTGGGAGAGTCGGAGGGCGATCGCCCTGCCGATGCCGGAGGTGGAGCCGGTGACGAGGGCGACGCGCTTATCGGGGGAAGAGGGCATGGGTTCGTTAGGCGTAGGAGCTAGGTGTGGGGGCAATCTCATTTACCACCCAGTTGCCGATATCCAGCAGCTTATAGTCCACCGGGTCGTGCAGCGACAGGGTGCGCAGGTTGCGCCAGTAGAGGTCAAACCCGTAGCGCTTCGCCGTCGCCCGCGCACCCATCAGGTCAAACATTTGGCTGGTGACCGTTAGGCCCACTCGCAGGGCTAGGGCCCTGGCGGCAGCAGCAGCGGTGGACATTGCCCCCCGTTCGGCGTGGGTCAGGGCCTCCCCTTTGTCCCACCCCTGCTGGAACTGGGCCGTGGCCTGCTGGGTGAGGGAGATCGCCCCTTGCAGCTGGGTCCAGAGGTCGCCGTAGCGGCGCAGGGTGTAGGGGTCCTCGGTGGCCTGGTCTACCGGGGCGGTCTCCCAAGGGCGGGCCTGGGTGCGGGTGTAGGCCAGCGCTTCCTCCAGTCCCGCCTTCATTGCGATGGTCGTGCCGCTGGCCGTCTGGGCGGTGCCGATCCTCGACTCGGGCGCCGCGATTGTCCGCCGCCGGCTCACCGGCCGCAGCATCTTCGCCCCCGACCGGGGCCACCTGCACCACTCGCTGCTGACCCGCGGCTGGTCGGTCCGCCAGGCGACCACGTTCATCACCCTGATCTGCGGCGTGACGTGCCTCAGCGCGGTGATCGGCGTGCTGTGG
>JBCCAG010000816.1:0-2124 GCA_039814955.1 Cyanobacteria bacterium P01_A01_bin.135 | reverse complement strand
GAGAGGAGGTCATAGGTACCGGGCTGGAGAAGCTGGTCCACGGGCTGTCCCTGTAGCCAAGGCGGGGCATCTAAAATTTGAACGCCGCGATCAAGCTGGAGAAGCCCGTAGTGAAGCTGCCCGGTTTTCGTCTGAACTCGAACGTAGCGCTGCGCCATAGTTGCCGTGGGTAGAAGTTGACCAGTAAAGCCGCTGCGTTTACCTAACACATAGATGGATACACCAGATAACGGCGGCTGACAATAGCCTCGAGGCAGCAGAGCCCGCAGCATAGCCAGAACGTGGGGATTGAGCTATGATAGAGGGCCCTTGCTGTGCGCCTATGCGCCTCGGGCTACTTCGGTATTGGATATTGAACCCACTGCTTGAACCCAATATTTAGATACTGAGCCAGTGGAGGCCTCGGGTAGCGGCACAGCCACCATGACCACAAGGAACTAAATCGATGAATAGCTACGAAACCATGTACATCCTGCGTCCCAATCTGGGGGAAGAGGATACCACCCAAATCATTGAGACCTACCAGAACATGCTCACTGACAACGGGGCTGAGGAAATCACCATTCAGCACCGGGGCAAGCGTCGCCTTGCTTACGAAATCGACCGCAACCGAGAAGGCATCTATGTGCAGATGAACTACCGCGCCCCGGGAGACGCGATCGCCATCATGCAGCGCGCCATGCGGCTGAGTGAGTCGGTTTTACGCTTCTTAACCATCAAGCAAGAGCTGGTGGAGGCCGCTGAAGAGGATACAGAAGACGCGGCGATGGCTCGCTAGACACCCCCTCTCCCAGAGCACCGGCAACGAATCGCTTGTAACAATTGTGTCTGACGAATACAATGGGTGGCTAAAAGGTAGTATGGTTGCTACCCTGTTGTTGTCATAACGGCCACCCCCACTGCCTTACACCCATCACCCTCCTGGAGTAGGATTTGTGACCCTTCTTCCCCCCCTCAGACGATTCGACAAGCAATCCGATGCCCAAGCTGAACTTGCCCGCCTGCAGTCGGAGCTCAAGCTGCGGGATCAGCTAGTTCAGCAGCTCTCTCAGGAGCTATTTCGTCTCGTTCGAGACCAGGTCCCCACTGGTGGCCGCCGGCTGCCGGCTGAGCTGAAGTCGCTGCAGCAGCAGCTACAGACGGAGAAGCACAAGTCAGCAGACTACCGCACCCGCCTGCAGCAGCGGGAAACGGAGCTACTGCACCTGCAAAACTCGGTGGTTCAGCTCAACTCTCGAATTCAGATTCTAGAGGCGGCTCTGCGGGAGATGCCCCAAATCTATAAGCAAAAGTTTGCCGAGCGCATGGTGCCAGTGAAGGCAAAAATCCTCAGCCTGCAGCAGAAGAACCGCGACCTGCAGGCCGAACTCAATAGCGTCAGCTACCGACTAGCGGTGCGCGATCGCCAAATTGCTCAGCTGGACCTACCCAGCTTCCCGCGCTTCAACGCTATGCCCAGCGCTATGCCCAGCGTCCGCGCGTCGTAGGTCTCCCAAGTCGCCCCGTGCAGGTTACCCTACTCACGTCAGCAGCAGACCCTGACAGCGCTGCCGTTGCCGCAGCCCTCGAGCGGGCGATCGCCGCCGATACTCACTCCCCGGCTCAAGTCAAGATTACAGCGGTTGAGTCTACTTCTAGCGATTTGGGTATGGGACATGGAGCTGAGCACCTGCTGTGTCCGCTAACCCTTGACTTGTCAGAGAGGCTATTAGAAGCGCTACCGACAGCGCAGCGGGCCCTGTATCGCCGCTGCCGCGATGTAGCGGACCTACAGCAGCAGCTTGGCCAAGGCTACCCCGTTGGTGAGGGCGATCTGTGGCTGCCGGTGGTATGGACCGCGAAAGGGCCGCTGTACGGAGAGGCGATCGCCGCCAAGGGAGAAGACTACCGACAGCCCCATCATTTATCTGATGCTCAGCGCCAGCCCCTGTACCGCCTGGGGCGAAAGCTATTGAGTCAGCTCCACGCCCCGCCTAGCGTTTATCTACTGCAGGTGGCCTGTAACGATGGTGTTGTATTTGACCGGCTATGGCCTTTTCCCGCCGCCCCGGCCCTCGCTAGCGTTGGGGTACAGTCACCGGATTTGTTTGCCTGCCACTGGCGCTGCTTGACTCAGCAGCCTAT
>JBCCAG010000228.1:0-5882 GCA_039814955.1 Cyanobacteria bacterium P01_A01_bin.135 | reverse complement strand
GGCTACCGGCAGCAGCTTCTGGCCCGCTACCCATACCCAGTCTGCTTCGATCACTGCTGTGGCGGCAGCCGCCGTAATGGCGCTTACCTCGGGCTGGGCCGTTACCCAATGGGCGTTCGGCCAATCCTCATGACGCTGGCGCAGATACGGGTCGTCGCCGTTGAAAACTGCCAGCTGCGATCGCCTCAGGAGCTGGGCCTTAATATCGTAGTAGCGACCTAGGGTAACGTGGCGGCTGAGGTGGTCGGGGGTAAAGGTGGTCCAAAGGCTAATGGCGGGGGCGAGGGTGGCTGAAGCCTCGATTTGGTAGCTGCTCACCTCGGCAATGACCCAGTCGGGCGGCGCAGTTCCTGCCGCCTCTAAGGCCACCTCGCAGGCGGCGTAGCCAATGTTGCCGCAGGCGGGGGCCTTGAGGTCCGCCGCCTGAAAAATTGATTCAATCAGAGCGGTGACGGTGGTTTTGCCGTTGGTCCCCGTAATTCCGATCCAGGGCACCGCCTTGAGGGCCTGCCAGGCGAGCTCCATCTCCCCCACCACCTCCAGCCCCAGCGCCCTCGCCTGCAGCAAAGGAAAGCTATCCCAAGGGACGCCAGGGCTGACAACAACCCGACTCGCCCCCTCTAGCCACGGCGACTGGCCTAGCTTGACGGCAATACCCTCAGCTGCCAGAGTTTGCTGCACGGCCTGCAGAGCCTCAGAATTACCGCGATCGCTGACGGTGACCTGCCATCCCTGCCGCCGCAACAGGCGGGCGGCGGCAATGCCAGATTTTCCAAGACCGATAACGATGGCGTGGCCCATGGGATGATCCAATGCATCTGAACAGCGGGCAAGGTGGCAGTTGCCATACCCCTGACAGATTGTATCTGGCTGAGGTATTCTTCTACGGGAGTTTTCTACAGGTTGCGGTGGCCCCAGCGGCAGCGAACCCGGGTTACATGCGCACCTAGCTGCGTAGGCCTTGACTGTAATAGGTCTTCACGGGATAGGGGTAGCGCCTGCGGCCCAACCGACACAGCGATATAATGCCGGTAATAACAGAATGCTGGTCAATTGGACCGCCACCCGCCGCGACTACCTACTATGGACACCACAATCAGCCCGATCTACAGCACGGCCATCATCTCAACGGTATTTGCCGTCCTGTGGGGGATCATCTTTAAGGACATGCTGGAGTACGAGGTCAACCGGTGGTATGCCAACCGTCAAACTCAAGCTCGGGTGGAGTACCGCAAGCCTAAGATTGCAGCGGTCTATGTCGTTCTCAGCCTGCTAATTACGGTGGCGGTGGCATCTAGCCTGGGAACCTTTGGGTTCTCCTTTGTGGCAGCAGCGGCGATCGCCTTGGTGATCACCCTATCCACAGCAGCGCTGATTTGGTTTCAGCTGGGCGCGATGTTTGCGCTACTAGTGCTTGGCGGCTCAGAAGCCATTGATATCGACTCCTATGGGGCAGGGCAAAAATACGACTCCCAGGCGATAAAGTCAGAGTAGGCCCACATTAATGACCAAAGCCCTTGTGAATATACCCAGACCAGCCGGCAGTTTGCCTGTAGAGCGGTAGAGCAGCGTCAAAACAGTGACGCCGATTTAGCCCCGGCTGGCGGGGAAAGCAAACTAAACGCCCAGTCAACCTGCGGAGACCTGCGGTGGCGACGCAAACCTACTATGAGATTCTCGGCGTGTCTCCCCACGCTGACCTGCCTGAAATTAAGCGAGCCTACCGGCGGCTAGCCCGTCAGTACCATCCGGATGTCAACCCCGATGATGACGCCGTGGGGATGTTCCAGCGGCTGACGGACATCTACCACGTGCTGCTCGATCCGGTGGAGCGGCGGCGCTACGACCAGATGCTCACCACCTCAGACATGGTGTTTGTGGAGGACGCCGTCGACGAGCTGGAAGACACCGCCCTCGACCTATACCAGCGGGCATTGGCGCGCTCCCAGCGGGGCCATTACCGCGACGCCATCGTCATCTATTCCCAGGCGCTGAGCCTAGATCCCCAGTATGTGGATGCTTACGCACAGCGGGGCTTTGCCTACCACAGCCTCAAAAATTACCCGGCTGCCCTAGCGGACTACAGCGCGGCGTTGGGCATTAACCTGCACCTGGCTCCCGTGCACTTTTACCGGGGGCTGACCCGCTTTGACCTGGGGGATACCAACGCCGCGATTCGAGACTTCACCAGTGCCCTAGAGCTAGATGCCAGCTACGCCAAGGCCTACTACCGGCGCGGGCTGGCCTACGCTGATTTAGGCGATCGCCGGGCCGCCGCTGTGGATTTGCGGCAGGCGGTGAAATCTTTTAAGGAGCAGGGACAGCAGCGCCAGAGCCGGGAGGCGAGCGCGGCCCTCAAGCAGGTAGACGGCTGGTTTGTTTGGCGGCTGCTGCATGTGGCTCCGCTACTGCCCCTGCGGGATGTGGCGCTGGTGGCCCGTCGCTGCGTGACGCCGGTCAGCGGCCTGTTGCCGGCGTTCGTCCGCTTAGGGCGTCAGCGGGCGATCGCTACGGGGCTGCTGCTGGGGCTCTGGTTTGCCCTATGCCTAGCGGTGCAGATTGGGCCAGTGTTGGCGCTATCCCTGCGGCTGGCGCTGGCGCTGCTACCCTTAGCCAGCATTACTTTAGCCAACGCTTTGGGGCGATCGCTGCTGGGGGGCTACAGCAGCCTAGCCGGGGATATTTTTACGGCGGGGACGGCGCTGCTGCCCCTGAGCGGGGCGGTGCTGGCCCTGGCGCTGCCGCTGCCGGTGTTTGTCGCAGTGACGGCGGTAGCGGTGAGCTATGGGGCCCTAGTGCTCTACAGCTGCTGCAGCCAGATTGCCAACCTGGCGGAGGGGAAGGCGGCGCTGCTGGCAGCGGGGCTGCTGCTGGCGGGGCTGCTGCCGGTGCTGTGGATTTTGGGGCTGGTCTAACGGCTACTGTCCGCTCTAGGAAGGCCAGCGACCGCCGTGCCCCGCTTGCTATCCTATAGCAACTGCGCTTAATTCACCCATGCCTGACTTGATTCCGCAGCTTGCCCAGCAGCTCTCCCTATCTACTGCGCAAATTGCCCAAGCCCTCCAACTTCTAGATGAAGGGGCGACCGTTCCCTTCATCGCTCGCTACCGCAAAGAGCGAACCGGCCAGATGGACGAGATCCAGATCCGGGCGCTGGCGGAGGCCTACGCCTACCAAACGGAGCTAGCAGAGCGGCGGCAGGCCGTCTTAACTAGTATTGAGAGCCAGGGGAAGCTGACGCCAGCCCTGCGGGAGGCGATCGCCGCCTGTCGCCAGAAGACCGAGCTGGAGGATCTCTATCTGCCCTTTCGCCCCAAGCGCCGCACCCGTGCCACCATCGCTCGGGATAAGGGGCTCGCGCCCCTCGCCGAAGCCATTGGTCAGCTCAACCATCGCCGCGCGCCTCAGGCTAACCTGGCTCAGATGGCCCAGGGCTACGTCACTGAGCCGGTACCCACCCCTGAGGCCGCTCTGCAGGGAGCCGCCGATATTTTGGCGGAAGGGGTGGCAGAAACGGCTGCCTACCGGGCCTGGTGCCGGCGACAGTTCCTGCAAACCGGGCTGCTCACCTCCCGCATCCCTGAGGCCCCGCCGGACAGCACCAAGTTCGAGCTGTACCGCAACTATCAAATCCCTCTGCGACGCGTTGCCCCCCACAATTTGCTGGCCCTCTACCGGGGGGCGGCAGAAGGGGTGCTCAAGTTTCGGCTCGAGGTAGATGCAGATGCGGCGCTGGCCCATCTAGAGCAGCAGGAAATCCAGACGCGATCGCCCCAGGTACGGCAGTTTTACAAGGACCTAATCCGTGACGCCTTTACCCGGCTGATCAAGCCCGCCATTACTAGCGAGGTGCTGGCCCAGAAGAAGCAGGAGGCGGACGAGGCTTCCATTGAGACCTTTGCCGTCAACCTGCGGAATCTGCTGCTGGCCAGCCCCGCCGGCATGAAGCCGACCTTGGGGGTTGACCCAGGATTTCGCACCGGCTGTAAGGTGGCGGTGCTGGACCAAACGGGCCGGTTTTTGGACTACCAAGCGGTGTTCCCCCATGGCTCCGCTAAGCAGCGTCAGGCCGCCGCTCAAACCATGAAGGGGATGATTGAGCAGTACCAGGTGGAGCTGATTGCCATTGGTAACGGCACCGCTAGCCGGGAGACGGACCGCTTTGTGGCGGAAGTGCTGCAGACGACGGCCCGCCAACCCGTTAAGGTGATGGTCAACGAGGCGGGGGCCTCGGTTTACTCGGCGAGCCCCCTGGCGATCGCCGAATTTCCTGACTTGGACGTGACGGTGCGGGGGGCCATCAGCATCGGACGGCGGCTGCAGGACCCCCTGGCTGAGCTAATCAAAATCGACCCCAAGTCCATTGGGGTGGGACAGTACCAGCACGATGTGGACCAAAAGCGGCTCAAGCAGAAGCTCGAGGAGACCGTGGTTAGCTGCGTCAACTACGTGGGAGTCGATCTCAACACCGCTTCCCGGGAGCTGCTCACCTACGTCTCGGGGCTATCCTCCACCGTGGCCAACAACATTTTGGCCTACCGCAATCAGCATGGGACCTTTAAAAATCGCCGAGAGCTGCTGAAGGTGGCGAAGCTGGGCCCCAAGGCATTTGAGCAGGCGGCAGGCTTTCTGCGCATTCGGCAGGGCACAAATCCCTTGGACCAAACCGCCGTTCATCCAGAGCGCTACGCCGCTGTAGAAGCGATCGCCCAGGGCCTCAACGTACCGCTGAGCGCCCCCACTCAGCTCGCCGCCACCCTAAAGCAGGCTGACCTGCGCCAATATACGAACGATGGCTTAGGGCTACCCACCCTGCAAGATATTGTCGCCGAGCTAGAGAAGCCGGGTAGAGACCCCCGGGCCCAGTTCACCTATGCCCGCTTCCGGGAGGGAGTCAACGACATTGCAGACCTGAAGCCGGGGATGGCTCTGGAAGGGGTAGTCACCAACGTGGCGAATTTTGGCGCGTTTGTGGACATCGGGGTCCACCAAGATGGCTTAGTGCATATTTCTCAGATGGCCGACCGCTTCGTAGCTGACCCGAAAGAAATCGTCAGCGTTGGGCAGGTGGTGCAGGTGCGGGTGCTGACAGTGGAGGCTAAGCGCAAGCGCATAGGGCTATCTATGCGCTCGGACAATAGCCCCTAGGGGCACTATGCTGCGCCATCTGTGCGCCCCAAACGAGGGTGAGGCACCTGCAGGGAGTCAGCCCTAGGCAGTCGCCAGGGACGCTAGCGGCTCAGGGATGGCCTCAGAAGGGGCCTCAAACTGGCCTGAGGCAACATACTCTAGCCGCAGTTTCAGCCAGGTGATGAACTGGGGGTCGGTGGATACCACAGCGGCGGCAGGCTGGGGAATGCGATCGCGCACCTCGGCAAGCTCAGGGTCCTGGAGAAAGGCGGGCTGCTCAATTAACCAGAAATCGACCTCTTTTTCCTGCTCGTGGTAGTTACGAATTCGCTCTTCGATTACCTCATGTAGGGGCTCTTCTTCAAGCAAAAAGCGGCGGCTAGCAGCAACGTAGTGGTAGGTGGGCATGGCATTAGGGTGGGCAGTTAAGAGAATTGATGGGGGTGGAACACAGCATGGACCCTTGAGAGAATATTAGAGGGTACTGCTGGGGGTGGGCAATGGGGTGGGCATGGCTATAAAGCGGCAGTGGAGGGGCAGATCAAAGCTTTCATCTCACGAACGGCCTGAGTTATGCCCGTTAGGGTAGCGCGGCTGATGATGCTGTGGCCGATATTCAGCTCTTCCATCCCCGGAATTTGCGCCACCGGCACCACGTTCCAGTAGGTGAGGCCATGGCCAGCATTCACCCGCAGCCCCGCCTCCAGGGCTCGCTGACAGCCATCCTGCAGCAGCGCCAGCTCTTTCGGCAT
>JBCCAG010000871.1:0-1896 GCA_039814955.1 Cyanobacteria bacterium P01_A01_bin.135 | reverse complement strand
GGGAACCTGCAGGGGGGACGCACCGACATTACCCGCACCTATACCGGATACCAGGACCCGCGCGGCGGGCAGATTCGCCCCGTTCTGGGGTCCTTAGAGCGCATCCAGCAGATGGCAGAAGCTCAGGGGGCTACCCTAACCCTGGTGCTGATTCCCGCCATCGACGACTTTCTCCGCCAGGAGGAGGGCCAGCGGCTGAAGATTCAGCCCATCTTTCGCCGGTTCGCTAACCAACAGGGCATTCAGCTGATTGACCTATTAGAGGAGATGCCGAAGGTGGACCCCGACTACCGCAGCTACTACCATACCTGCGATCGCCACTGGTCTCCCTACGGTAATGCGGTGGCCGCGGAAGCGATCGCCCAGCAGCTGCAGGGCCGTTAATACAGCTCGTAGCGCAGCAATCGACATTCAATGCTCCCATTAAACACCGGTATCCGCCGCGAAGCCCGCAGCCCGATGTGCTTCGCTAGGTCGGTGTTGCCGCACAGCACGTAGGCCGTCCAGCCCCGGCAGCGCTGCTTAAAGGTGTCCCCCAACTGCTTGTAGAAGGGGCGCAGCATCTCTAGAGTGCCAAGGCGATCGCCGTAGGGGGGGTTGCAGATGATTACGCCGTGGTCCGCCGGGGGTGTCAGATTCACCAGGTCGCGCTCCAGCAGGGTAATGTGGTCCGCTACCCCAGCCAGCTGGGCATTGTGCTGGGCCTGCTGAATCACCTCCCCATCGCGATCGCTGCCCACCACGGGGATGTCTAGGCGGTGGCGCTGCTGCGCTCTGGCCTCGGCCTGCTGCTGCTCCCACAGCTCCGGGTCAAAATCTGGCCAAGTCTCAAAGGCAAAGCTGCGTCCTAGCCCTGGCGCCAGATTCAGGGCCTGGCGGGCCGCCTCAATGGGCAGGGTCCCCGACCCGCAGAGGGGGTCCAAAAACGGCTGGTCCGGGGTCCAGCCTGCTAGCCGCAGCAGCGCCGCCGCCAGGGTTTCCTTGAGGGGGGCGGCTCCGACAGCGGGGCGGTAGCCGCGCCGGTGCAGGCTCTCCCCCGTGCTGTCGAGGCTGACGGTGGCGCGAGATCCTTTCGGGGTATCTTTGCCGATGTGCACATTGATCTGCAGGTCCGGCGCGTCGATCTCCACATCTGAGCGCGCGCCAAACTGCCGCCGCTGCTGATCCACTACGGCGTTTTTCACCTGCAGGGCGGTGAAGTGGGTGTGGTTGAGCTGTTGGTTTTTGCCCGTAGCCCGCACGGCGAAGGTCTGGTCCGGCGTTAGGTACTGGGACCAGTCGATGGCCTGGATGCCTTGGTATAGCTGCCGGGCGTCTTGGCTGGGGCGAGTGCCAATCTGCTGTAGCACCCGAAACGGTAGCCGCCCCCACAGGTTGACCCGGTACAGCAAGGCGCGATCGCCCGTGAAGCTAACCCCGGCAAACCCCGGCTTCACATTTTGAGCGCCGAGCTGGGTAAGCTCCTGGGCAACCAAGGGTTCTAGGCCACGGGCGGCGGTGGCAAAATAGCGGTGAGTGGTCATAGTAATTCACGTTACCAGCCTGTTGATACTTCGGCGGCGGCACTGCGCTAAATTGAACGGGGGTACGCGACTCAAGCGGCGCGATCGCCCCTATCCACTGCATCGGCCATAAGCTATGACCCTCACCCCACCCCCCGCCCTAATTCCTGAGGCTCCACCAGACTTTCGCTCTGGGTTCGTGGGCATTGTGGGGCGGCCCAACGTGGGCAAATCGACCCTGATGAACCAGCTAGTGGGGCAAAAAATTGCCATCACCTCCCCCGTCGCCCAGACGACTCGCAACCGTCTGCAGGGCATTCTCACCCGGCCCGAAGCGCAGATTATCTTCGTCGATACCCCCGGCATTCACAAGCCCCACCATCAGCTGGGCAAG
>JBCCAG010000878.1:0-1841 GCA_039814955.1 Cyanobacteria bacterium P01_A01_bin.135 | reverse complement strand
GGGCCGCTCCACCTCTCCTGAAGTCGCCCCCTACTGTGCCTCAAAATGGGGAATCGAGGGGCTGACGCGATCGCTTGCCCAAGAGCTACCTTCCGGGCTCGCAGCCGTGGCCCTCAACCCCGGCATCATCCACACGGATATACTGGAGCAGTGCTTTGGCGCCGCCTCCTCCTCCTATGACACCGTGGCCGACTGGCGATTGCGGGCGGTCCCCTATCTGCTCAGCCTAGGGCCTCGCCACAATGGTCAGGCCTTGAGCGTTCCCTAGGGCTAATTGGGTCGACCAAAGCGATACCCCTTGCCGTACACCGTGTGGATGATGGAGGACTCCCCCAAAGCATCAAGCTTGCGGCGCAGCAGCCGTACCTGGGCAGCTAAAGCATTGCTGGTGGGTGGGTCCTCTGGCCAAACCTGCTGGTAGATGGCGCGGTGGGAGAGTAGCTGGTCAGGGTACTGGATGAAGTAGGCCAGCAGGCGGCTTTCTTTCTCGGATAGTTCCACAGTGCGATCGCCGACCGAGGCGATTTGATTGGCGGGGTCGAGGGTTAGCTCCCCCAAGGTGAGGCGATCGCTGGCATCCCCCAATAAACTGGGGGGGCGGCGCAGCAAGGCTCTCACCCGCGCCAGCAGCTCCTTGAGCTCAAACGGCTTCACCAAATAGTCATCGGCCCCAGCATCTAAGCCATCCACCCGGTCATCGACGGTATCTTTAGCCGTGAGAAATAGCACCGGGGTCACCTGTCCCCGCGAGCGGATTTCTTGGCAAACCGCCAGGCCGCTCTGCCCCGGCAGCATCCAATCTAAAATTAGCAGGTCGTAGGCCTCGTCTTGCGCTAGCTGCGCGCCGCGCTCACCGTCATAGGCCAAAGTCACCTGATAGCCCTCTCGCTGCAGCACCTGGCCAAGGGCGTCGGCAAGCTCAGCCTCGTCGTCTACCAGCAGGATGCGCATAGGCATTGACTCACGGTTGGCATCTATGGCAATTCATCTAGCTCATCTAGCGTCTCCAGATCGCTGGGCTCATCTGGCAGCGCGTCGAAATCAACCGACTCCGCCGGCACTAACTCCGGGTCATATTCCGTCGGTGGGGCGTCAAAGCGCCGCGGCGTTCCCTCCCAAGTAAAGTCACTGATTCGCAGATTCAATGATCCCGTTTCCCGGTCAGGGTTGAACCGCAGCAGGAGCCCAAAGGTGCGGCGGCTGTACTCAACAAAATAGCTGGTGTCAAAATCCTCGTCCTCATCCAAGCTAATAGAGGTTTGAAACCCAACGCGAATGGGGCCGAATAGCTGCGCCGTCAACCCGCCCGAAAGCACCTCCCGGTCCGGGGCGCGGTCAAAGGTAAAGGGGGATTCACTGCCTTCGGTGCTGCGGCGGTAGCTGAGGTTAAAGCCCAGATAGTCGAAGGCGGGGCGAGAAAAATGGCCGAACTGGCCCACAAAGGACAGCGTGCCGGTCAAAATGGGCTGGGTATCGCCGCTGCTGTAGAACCCTGCTACCCCCTGCAGGCGAGGCGTGACCCCTACAAAGGGCACCACTGGTCGGGGCGTATAGCGCAGCCCCTGGTCCGGGGTGGCGGGCAGTGGTACACCCGTCCACAGCCGGAAGAAGCGCCGCACCTCAGCCGCCACCTGATAGCGCGTCAGGGTGGTGACGTTGTCGTCCCGCTCAAGAAACGGCCCCAACAGGTCGTCCCGGCGCTCAAACCGGATGTCGTCGGTGATCCGCTGAATCGCGCCCTGGTAAGTCAAGATGACGCCGGAATCTCCTAACTGAATATTGGGGGAGGTGACGATGACACCGTAGGACTGATCCACCGTCTGAAAACCCAGGGTGCCGTT
>JBCCAG010000728.1:0-2469 GCA_039814955.1 Cyanobacteria bacterium P01_A01_bin.135 | reverse complement strand
GCGAAAGAAAAGCTGGGCTGGGAGCCCTCGGTCACCTTTAATGAGCTCGTGCACCTGATGGTGGAAGCCGACATGCGCTCACTGGGCCTTATCTCGGTGAACAGCAGCCTCGGCGCTGAGAACCAGGAATCTGCCACTATTCGCGACAGAGTTAAGGCCACCGCCTCATAAGCAAGAGCAAGGACCCCATGGAATCCACCGCCAAGATCTACGTCGCCGGCCACAATGGCCTTGTCGGCAGCGCCATCGTCCGCGCCCTCAAAGCCCAGGGCTATCGCAATCTCCTCACCCGCACAAGCCGAGAACTCAACCTCACCCGGCAAGACGCGGTGGAAGCCTTCTTCGAGGCGGAGAAACCCGACTACGTGTTCTTGTCCGCTGCCAAAGTCGGCGGCATTCAGGCCAATAACACCTACCGGGCCCAGTTCCTCTACGAGAACTTGATGATTGAGGCCAACGTCATCCACAGTGCCTACAAAGCCGGGGTCACCAAACTGCTGTTTTTGGGCTCCTCCTGCATCTACCCCAAGCTCTGCCCCCAGCCCATGCAAGAAGAGCACCTGCTCACCGGCTTCTTGGAGCCCACCAACGAGCCCTACGCCATTGCTAAGATTGCGGGGCTGAAGCTGTGTGAGAACTACTGCCGCCAGTATGGGGCCAACTTCATTGCCGCCATGCCCACCAATCTGTACGGCATCAACGACAACTTTGACTTGGCCAACTCCCATGTGCTGCCCGCCCTGATGCGCAAGTTCCACGAGGCGAAGCTAGCGGGAGACCCGACCGTCACCGTGTGGGGCACAGGCAAGCCGCTGCGGGAGTTTTTGTATGTCGATGACCTGGCGGACGCCCTGGTGTTCCTGATGAACCACTACGACGAGGTGGGGTTTGTCAACGTGGGCACCGGGCAGGAGGTGTCGATTCGGGAGCTAGCCGAAACCGTCAAGGTGGTGGTGGGGTTTGAGGGAGACCTGGTGTTTGACACCTCGAAACCAGACGGCACTATGCGCAAGCTGCTGGATGTGTCGCGGCTGAGAGCAGCGGGCTGGGAAGCGAAGACGCCCCTCAAGCAGGGCATTGAGCAGATGTATGCCTGGTTCACTGATCACTACGACTCCATCCGCGGCCGGGTACCCGCTGAGGTCTAGTGGCTTTGGTGTCAGACATCTATGACTTAGGGGCGTAAGTCCTCCGGGATGGTACGCAAACGGGTGGTAGATTAGCGCTAATTTTTAAGAGCGGGTCATAGATTGCCCTGCTTTTCTATGTGAAATTACATGGGGCCTTTCAACAGACTCTTTCGCAGAATATTCGCCTCAAGAAGGGGCCTGACCCCGGTCTAAAAGAGGCGCAATGGAGTGCTATCTTGGTAGGGAGGAATTTATGCACTAAGATGTAATTCCTAATAGGGATTATTCTGGTATTGATCTTTTTCTAATACCTTCAGGGTGCTGGCCGCGGCATGTGTAGCTTGGTATAGCTAGGTGTCCAGCTAGTCACCCCGAGACGCTGAGCAAATAGATTAACTGGGCTCAAATGGGTCCTGTCATATTTGTCGCCGTAGAAAACGAAGATGTTTCGCCACAGGACACCAGATAGCGACCATCTTCAATTAATATTGCTTTATTTAGTAGGGTCGCGGCTTGGCCTTGAAGTGGAGATAGCGCAATGCAACCATCTAACCCTCAAACCCCACCCTTAAATATTCGCCGGTTGGGCCAGCTCGGATTTGTGAGCTGGATGAAAGGGCTAAGCGATCGCACCCGGTTAATCATGCTGGCGGGTCTGCCCGCCTGCGCCCTGTTTCTGTTTACCATTGCTGCGCTGCTCCTCAAGCCGCCTCAGCAGGTGGAGCGCCGCGACCCCTCCTCAGAACGGGATACGATTCTGGCAGTGGCCCCCACCACCCTGGCCCAGATCTCCCCCAGCATGGGCTCCATTGAAAAGGCGAAGCGGCTACTGCGGGTGATGCCGGTTTACGAATCTGCCTTGGCGGATAAATCTCAGCTCGTGCAGACCGAGCTGATCTTGCACGAGTCGCAGCGGCTCTTGAAGGCCGCGGAAGAAGAGGCCGGTGCCGGAGAGCCCGAGGATATTGACCAGTACGGCTTCTCCATGCCCCGCTGCCGGGAATCCATGGACACTAAGCGCTGCATTTTGCTGCGCTATGTGGGGGATGGCGTCAAGCTGATGGAGCAAGGCGAGAAGAGCCACGACGTCTATAGCTACGTGCAGGGGTACGTGCAGGCTCAGGCGGCGGCGATCGCCCTGTTCCCCGTGCAGCCCATCGACGGCGGGCAGGTGCCGGTGAACAGCTGGCTCAATTACCGGGAGGGGCTAGCCTCGACGATCCCCTATTTGCCTAGTAGCGCTGCGGTTGGCCTGGGTCTAGGCGCTGAGCAGCAGCCCCTCAGCCCGGCAGAAAACCTGATTCGACAAAACCCGCTGCCAGAGGACGGTGAATAATGG